>JAABSJ010000004.1 GCA_011390515.1 Oscillatoria sp. | reverse complement strand
CGGGACGAGTCCCTTTATCTAACCCAAGGGGGTTAGAGCCTCACTGGGGGTTATTTCAGGCATTTCAGCCTTATTTCACTCCCAAACGTTTCGCACTTCATCATCAAATTTACCTCTTGGACAGGGCGCAAGCATTTACTCCGACAGGAAATAACGATTTTTCGTCATTAAATTTATCACCTTGACAGGGCTAGTATTTTAAGCCTAGCCCTGTCAAGGTGCATTTGTCGGAGTAAATGCTTGCGCCCTTGTAGGGGCACTTTACTGATTTTGTCCGATCGCCCGCAATGCTGTTTCTAAATCGGCTGTCAGTTGATTGCCGCTTTCTTTAGGGGTGTCTAGGCAGTAATGAGAGACTTCTAAGGGAGGGGCAATGGTAATTTTCACCTGCGATCGCCACTGGGGAATCCTCGGCTGATATTCCAAATTTATCGGCAGAATTTTTACCCCCAAATTAGGATGGAGGGATTCCGCTTGAATCGCCAGTCTTGCTAATCCGGGTTTAAGCGGATGAAGTTCACCATCGTGAAAAATCGCCCCTTCGGGGAAAATTGCTAACATTTGACCCGCTTCTAGGAGTTCGACGCCATGTCGCAAACTGCCAATTCCCGGACGTTTTCTATCAATGGGAAATCCACCGAGACGAGGAATTAACCAACCGGCAATTCCTTTAAATTCATCAATAGAGACCATATACCGTAGGTCCCGTCCGGTGATATGTCGCCCTGCGGCATAAGCGACTAAAATCCCATCCCACCGCGATCGATGAGTCGGGGCGAGGATAGTGGGTCCATTGGTGGGAATATGTTCTTGACCGATGACTTCAATCTCTTTAAAGTAGGCAGGGAGGATGATAAAACGACCGAATGGATACAGGGCGCTGGCTAACCAAGGGGAAATTTTAGAATTCACCGATGGATTTTTTTCGGATTGGATAGGGGATTTAACGAGGGGAATTTGCATGATTTTGGGCTAGGATTTAAGATAAACCAGAGAGGAAATGATGTTCAATGGCGGGTACAATTAAATTGAATCCTTGTATTTTTAAAAAGGGGTCTAAACTATTTTGAGTTGAATTTTTCTATTGTACTGGGATTGTTCCAGGGACAGGGGGAGAGGATGGACAGTTTGTAGATTGTCCTAGGGCGTCGGTACAGTAAAGGTTAGAAACCGGGTTTCTTGACCCAATATTTGGCAATGAGCAACGAATTTAGGCCAGAAACCCGGTTTCTTGGGATTGGGAGTTCAACCTCTATCCACGCCCTCAGCGACACTTCAAATAGGCGGGGGTTAAAAACAACTGAAAACATCACTCGCAATTTTGAACATTAACCCCGAAATGTAGAGGCGATTCGCGAATCGCCTCTACATTTCGGGTAAATTCTCACCGTCTGCGTAAGTCCTGCTGATGTGATATTTTTGTGTTATTTTACGTTATAATTTTGGTGCATGGAGACTGTCGGCGTTGAGAGAACCAGGATTGTAATTGGTCTCGACAGGGGGATTCCAAGATGCCACCGAGGACGGATAAGCGATGAAAGGAAGCGGGACTATCGGGGAGGTTGAGCACGGTGCGGATTGCGCCGCTTTTGGGGTCGTCGGCACCATAGACGAGGAGACTGAGACGGGATTGGGCGATCGCCCCGGCACACATAGGACAGGGTTCTAGGGTAACATAGAGGGTACAGCCATTCAAATGCCAATTTTGTAGCACTTGCCCCGCTGCACGCAGGGCGAGGATTTCGGCATGGGCAGTGGGGTCATGGTCTCGTTCTCGACGGTTTTCGGTTCGGGCAACTGCCTTGCCAGAAGGGTCTACAATAATCGCCCCCACGGGAACTTCTCCGGCATCTCCGGCAGTTTGGGCCAGGGCGATCGCCTGACGCATCCAGTCCCGATGGATCAGATACTGCGGGTCTTGCACTCCCATGATTACGTTGGATAATTACAGGTTTCGCAGTCGCCGGGATAGGTAGAGTTATAGATCTCGGTGCGTTGTCCAAAGAGTTGATAACGGTGATCGCGGATTTGTTCATAGACCAGATCGCCGGTCCATTTCATCCCGGGAAGTGCACGATAGGCGCTGACAAATAGACTGCCTCCGGGTAATAAATTCCCCAGTTCTTCTGCGGCATCACTTCCCTGCCACCGTCTTTCTGGGCGATCGGCATCGATTAAAATCATCCCTTGTTCACAGTCTTTTGGAGTCACCCCTAAGCTGGCGAGACTGTTTTCGTCCTGCATGGGAATATAGCGAAAAATATCTCCTTTGTCAAAGGTTTCTAACAGTTGAACAACGCTCACACAGAGATTGCATTTGCCGTCATAAATGAAAAAATAGGTCATGATTTTGGGGGTTGAGTTTAACGGTTGAGTCCGATTTTAAATAGAGTTCATCTCGGGATGAATCGAAACCCTGAAATTAATTGGGGGCCAGGATTAAGAGTGGATCTAACTGTGCTTTGGTATCAAGTTCATACAGGTCATCACATCCTCCGATATGGCGATCGTTAATAAAAATCTGGGGAACACTGCGACGTCCATTGGCCCGTTCTGCCATTTTCACTCGGGCGGCCCCATCTCCATCAATTTTATATTCGATGAATTTGACCCCCTTCCACATCAGGAGAACTTTGGCCCGAATGCAGTAGGGACAGGTTTGCCAAGTGTATATTTCCACATAGGCCTTGATGTTTTCCGGGTTACGACCTAATAGGCGATTCAGGAAGTTTAGCATTGTTCTGAGGGTTTAGAGATGGGAGTTAAACGGTTACAGGGTTAGAAGTATTTGGAGATTATATCATGATTTTTACCCGATAGCCAAATTTTCTTTAAAATTAGTAAATTTTGGTAATAATTTTCACGCCGGAATCTTGGATAACGCAGATTGTATTGGTGAATAAATAAGAATTGGGGATTAAGATGATTTTGCCTTCTCCTTGCAGGGTGGTATAACGTAAATCGATATCAATAACGGTTCCTTCAAAATTGCCGACGGAGATGCGATCGCGACGGCGGAATGGGCGATAAATTAAAATTAAAGCCCCGGAAACCAGGTTAGACAGGATATCTTTCAGGGCTAATCCTACGGCAAATCCGGTCAGACCCAACCCGGCAATTAAGGCGGAAACATCAATCCCGAGGGTTCCTATGGAGGTAACAATCCCGACAATCCAAACCGTGCTAATGAGGGTTTGTTCCAGCAATTTTAGAGCATCCAGACTCAAATTTTTGGTGGTACTGAGGCGGCGAATCAGCTTTCGTAACAAAGTAGTGGTAATCCAAAAACTGATGAGAATCAGCAGACTGACAGCGACTCGGGATACGCCAATAATAATTAGGGTTAATAACTCGTTTAGCATTCTTCTGAGTTCCAATCCGGAAAGTCTCGGTATTTGCGTTTGGGGTGACATTTGGGGTGCAAAGCTGCCCTAAACTCTTGGAAGCATCTCCTGAAAGGTCGCCCTCACCCTAAATCCCTGTCCCTTTCAGGGGAGAGGGACAACAGGGTGAGGACTTCTCTCCTGAAAGGGAGAAGGGGTTGGGGGATGAGGGCCAACTGTTCAAATTGAGATGCTCCCAAACTCTTGACCTGTTAAACAGGTTCAAACGTTTTATAAAACGCTGGTACAGTCAGGTTTAGAAACCCGGTTTTTCATCAAAGAGGCTGATTATGAGCAACCTATTCCGAATTAAACCCGGGTTTCTTGTTCTCTTTATTTAAGACTCTACCAACACTCTATATAGCAGTCCTTGCGTGCCGTTGTGGAAGACGTCGGCGGCCCCTTTCTCTTCGGCGGCCCAGAACATCCGAGGGGACATCGGGTGAGGTACAAATCATTTAGGATTGCTATAGCGACCCTAAATGATTTTGTCAATAGACGATGGCGGCCCCCAACCGTTGGTGGTCCAGAACGGGAGAGGGGAGCCGCTCTTTATGTCAAATTGATTTAGACTGGCTATATTTTACAACCAATTGCCGACTAAAACATAAGCTGCCCAATAAATTGGATGTTGATATTCGACCTGCTTCAATAGGTTGAGTTGGGCTTGGCGCAAAGCTTCAGATTTAGTGAGATTATCTTCGTTTAAGAATTGGTAAAAGTCAATCATCAGGGGGACCGTGGCGGCATCATCAATGTACCAGAGGGTCGCGAGGGTACTGCGGGCACCGGCGCGAACGGCCACCCCTGCCAATCCCAAGGCGGCGCGATCGTCCCCGGTTGCAGTTTGACAGGCACTCAAAACCAGTAGTTCTAGGGCTTCGTTACTGTTATTGCGATTTCTCACGCGGAGTAAACTATCGAGTTCATTGACATTAATGCGATCGTCCCAAGCGAGAATAAATGTATCTTCCGCACTCGAACTAAATTGACCGTGGGTGGCGATATGGACGACGGGAAAGGGAGTGTTTAAAAGCTGTTGTTGTAAGGTATCGCGGGTAAATCCGTCATCCATGAGGACGATGCCGGAGAGTGCCGCATTGATTTGTTCAACTTCGATCGCCACATTAGGAAGTTGTGCGAAGCCAAAGCGTTCTTCCGTTAAACCGGCAGTTAAGGCTTTTAAACTTTGTCGTCTTAAGGGTTGAGGTGCAGTGAGTTTGAGTCCGGGACTTATGGCAACGCTGTATTTCTCTAACAAAAATTGTTCCCCGTCATACAAGGCAGCCATTGGAATATTTCTAAATAGTCCATCGGGAACAAAGACTAACGTTTTAATGCCACTGTTAGCTAAAGTGTCTTGAATAGGGGCAATTAACCAGTTGTAGACGGTGTTGGCATAAACCTGATATTGCCGAGAAGTGCGAGTTACCAAGCTTCTTCTGAGGGTGATCAGAGTTTGTTCGATTTCTTCTTTGGGTAAGGGGGTGGAATAATGCTGTAACGGTTGATTGGGGAGAGAAACGATCACTTCTAAGCGATCGTCCAAAACGATGGGATAGACGATCGCCGCTGTGAGATCAACCTGTTGTTTATCCAGTTCCACGGCATTGCTATCCACACAAGCATCCCGAAAAAAGTTATCCAGTTCGGCTAATTTCAGAGATTCGATCGCCTGTAGTGCTTTGTGAAGGTTTTCCTGGGAAACTCCCTGACTCGATGTGCGAGTGGGAACAGGTGAGGATACGTCTAACAGTAACGCCACTAACTCGCGATAAACAGGTTCGACACTATCGCGAAAGGAAAATTGCACTTCCCGATTGGTGGTGACTAAATCTAGGCGCAAAGACTCCAGAGAGTTAACCGCTTGAGAATAGGCAATCACAGCCCCCGGGCGATCGCCTTGGGCGAGGAGTAATCTCCCCAATTGCCATTGCCAGCGATAAGCAATATCCACCGCATTGAGATATTCCGCCAACTCTAACGCCTGCTGGGTGAGACTTTGGGCTTGCTGCCACTGCCCATCTCGTTCGTATAATTCCCCCAGATTCCCTAACGCATAAGATTCAGCGCGGCGATCGCCTATACTTTTGGCCTGTTGGACCGCCGTTCCTAAGAGTTTAGCCGCTTCCGGTAGGACCGAACTCAGGGATGATTTCCCCTCATGCCACTGGATTAAACTTTGTGCAAATTTAATTCGAGCATACACCGCCATCCGACTCGGAGGCAATGCTGCGATTTGGGCTTGAATTTGCGGAATCCCGCTTTGGATCAGCGCTTCAGAGGCAGAATCACTCAGAATTAAAGGATTTTCAACTAACACAGAGAGGGCATTGAGACGGGCTTGGACCTGAGTATCCGTTGATTCTGCCGTGGATGCGGCTTGTTGATACAAAGCCAAAGCCGCATCCCCATCTTGGCGGGCGCGCATTGTATTCCCTAATGCGATCGCACTCTCACTGATAGCCGCAGGGGACTTTAACCGTTGGGCTGTCTGTAAACTATCCCGTAAGACAGATTCAGACTGTTCTAAATTCCCCACCAGGCGTAAGGCATTTCCCAAGGCAAGTAAAGCCGTTACTTTAGTATCAGAATCCGTTTCCTGGGCTAACCGGGCTTGGAGTTGTTCAAGACGAGTCAGCGATCGCCGGTATAATCCTAATGCCTGTAACGCCCGGGCTTGATTAATCATCGCCCGATATTCCCCAGACTTTTCTCCGGCTTGGCGGTAGGCATCTGCCGCCTGTTCCCAAGTCGTCACTGCCGCTTCGGTTTGTCCCAGGGTAAATTCCAATCCGCCTCGGGTATTGAGGACTTGGGCGAGGACCCGAACCGAGGAGGGAGAGTCCGACTCCCGTTCAATCAAAGCTAGACTTTGGCCGATCGCCACTTTTGCCCCCTCCCACTCGCCCAATTCCTGCAACGCTGCGGACAGATTGCTCAAGGCAACCGCTTGTTGCAATCGATTCCCCTCCCCACCACTGCGACTGGCAGCAGTTTCCCAAACCGTTGCCGCTGCGGAAAACTCCCCTGATTGATAGAGTTGACGCCCTTGTTCGACTAATTCCTCAGTGGTTTGGGCGATCGCACCCAGGGGTAAAGCCAGCAAAACCAGACCAACAGATAACAGCAATCCCTGTTTAACGTGAAATAAAGACTTATGTCGGGGGTGTCGCATTTTCATAAACAACTCTGGAGAAATGGACCGTGAAAAATTCTGTGAAATCATTACTTAGGGGCCTTCAACTCTCCAGTTCGTCTCTGAACAGGATGACTTATGGACTGGTTTTATGCCGGTCCATTTTTTTGAGGCCCCCACGAGCCACCCCCGAGGGGTTATCCAGAACTTTTCACTGTCCAGTTTACCAGGATGACTCATGGACTGGTTTTATGCCGATCCATTTTTTTTGAGGCCCCCACGAGCCACCCCCGAGGGGTGATCCAGAACTTTTCACTGTCCAGAGAATAGACCTCTTGCAAAATTCTTTAAAGCCCCCCTTCTTAAGGGGGGTTGGGGGGATCAATCCTTTTTTTTGCAAGAGGTCTAATAGCTCATCCAGCATCATTTGTTTACCAGAACTTCTTTACAAACATTTTTAATGTAGGTTTTGCCATTAAGTTTTTCAATCCACCTCGTTGAAATTCAGTATAATCAGATTCAGCATAATAAGCTGTAATTGGATCCAAAGGATAATCTTTAATCATATTTTCTAGGGCTTTACCAGGAGTAACACCTCCAAAAAATAACCCTTCAAAAACTTGACTTTTAGAATCAATCATAGCCCGTAAGTAATAAGGATTTAAAATATCTTTTAGATATATTCTATAGTATCCTTTTGAATAGGTATTTTCAATATATTCTCCCTTATCTAAAATTGTATCAGGTGGAAGATACCCAACAACTTTTCCCATCCTAAAGTCTTCGTCTATTACAACGAAAATAATCATGTCTTGCTTATGTTTTCCTTGTAAGCAGTTAACTCCGACGTTCCACCAGTTTCGTTTTTTATCGGTTTCCAATCGGAAGGTTTTAACATCCAAACTTAATTCTGGCTTGCCCGATTTAGTAAGGAATAAGGTGTTGTGGGAAAAGTCAAATTCATCTCCTTCGGGATGTGGCTTTAAATCAACTCTGGATACTGACATACCCAATTCAGATGCCCAAGTAGCAAATACAAATTCGCCGCATTTTCCTATCCAGGCATTTAGAGAGTTACGAGGAAATGTTCTTTGTGCCCAATCTTGAGCAGCTTGTTTATCCTCTCTAAAAATTATTACTGTTTCATTACTGACAACATTTTCCGAGAAAAATTTAGACCACCAATGCCTATCCATGTCTCGATAATCATCTCGACTACAAAATCTTAGATAAGCATACATCCGACTAATATCAACTAATTCCCTGACATTAGGCTCACCCTTCTCCTGGAAAACTTTAGCGAAATTGAATACAAAATTCTTCTGATCGATTACAAAAATTCCATGTACATCTACCTCTAAAACAACTCCCTTCATATAGTTGCCTTCTACGACTAAAAAATTAGGACAAGCTATTTCATAATCAAAATTAGTTTTTTCGGGAAGCCAGTAATCAATATCTAAAGGAGCCCAAGCATAATCTCTACCTTCTTCTCTTGCTTTTGCCAAATAATCCTTTAGTATCTCTGCTGTTATATAAAATGCTTGACAATTAGTTGATGTGGTAAAATTTCCTGTGACCTGTTCCATTTTTTTCACTGAATTCCTGAAATATTGAATATCGTTTACCAGAGGATAAAAGTTTTTCAATCACTTTTACTTTTAAATCCAAATACTGGCTTTATTTTTGTACTTGAGTTTTTGAAGGATTATGATTGAATTGATGGCGTTGTTTTAATTCACCCATATTTCTCATCCATATTTGGAGAAATTAGTTAAAAAATCAACTAATTCGAGCAGTTTCTCAAACCGAACATCCAAGCTGGAGTACAACCTTGAGGATTATCTTGAGGATTATATGGTATATAATTTCCACGAAAGTATCCTGCTATAGGAGATTTATGAGGGCCACTAATCACTTCCCACTCTGTCTTCAATGTTGGAAAGTAAACTTTCTTAAATCTATAAGGATCATATCGAGGGCTTTTTATATCCATGTAAGCATCATATCCATCAAAACCTGAAGGATAGACTCTTAAAAGAGCGGTTTCCACCTCAACAGTGTCACCATCTAATGTTTCAATTTGAACAATTTCGTACCAATAATCTTTTTCGTCTCTGGCATGACCTGACAACATAACTTAATCCCCGGGTTGTTTAAGAGTAAAAAACGCTTTGGTTTTAAATACCATAATGGAGCATAATAGATGGCAAAGTCAACTCCAATCAACCACAAAAATGTTTTATTTTGCTGCCAATTTGTCTGCCAGTTCACTCAAATTCATCTAAACTTTGCACGAAAATGTATGAAAATGTACGAAAATGTTGGTAAATGTGGGTTATGATACAGAAAAACCCGTCATATTCTTGATCTGATGAATATTAAAGAAATGTTAAAGTTAGCCGATGAAATAGTCTTTACCCAAACGGGTCAGCACCTTGACGATTTGCAAGACGCAATATTGCAAGGAACTCTGCAACGTGAGACCTATAAGGAAATCGCTAAAAACTTTGATTGTTCTGAAAGTAGGATTAGGGAAGTAGGAGCGGAATTATGGCAAATACTGTCAGAGGAGTTGGGGGAAGACGTTAATAAGTCCAATTTTAGATCAACAATGGGTAGGCTGATATTTTCAAATATATCAAAAGAATCTGTAGCCATCGGTAGTTTTGAAAAAGAAGTTGTAGCAATTGGTAGTTTTAACATTTGTGGAGAAACTAGACACTCCCCAGATATCGCCAAGCCAGTTAATCATACAACCTCTAACCCAAAACCATCTCAAACCACACATCAAGATTTAAGTGAAATGCCAGAGTTAGGGGCTTTTTATAATCGCACTCGCGAACTGGAAACCCTGAAAACCTGGATTTTAGAACAACGTTGTCATCTGATGACAATTACGGGTATTAGCGGCATTGGCAAAACCACCTTAGCGGTGCAACTGGTTCACCAAATCAAAGATGAATTTGAATATGTTTTGTGGTACAGTTTAGCACCATCCCCGACTTTTGCTGAATTTCAAGAACAATTAATTCAGTTTTTCTCTGAGTCAGAAGCGGTCGATTCATCTAGGCATAATCGCCAAACCTTATCGCTAATTAAGTATTTGCAAAAATATCGCTGTTTGGTGGTTTTAGATGACGTTCACCACCTTTTCAGCAGCGGTGAATTGGCGGGGAAATATCAAGCCGGTTATGAAGAATATCGCTTATTTTTCAGACAAGTGGAACAACTCTCCCATCAAAGTTGTTTGCTGTTAATCGGTTGGGAACCGGCAGTTTTTCTCCCTAAAGTCTCTCCCCCCAAAACGGCTATTTTTGGCTTACAACTCACTGGCTTAGATATGACGGCTACACAAGCAATTCTCAGAGATTACGGATTATCAGAAATTGAGAAATATTCTGCCCTAGTTCCCCATTATCAAGGCAACCCTTTGTGGTTACAAAGTGTTGCCCTACAAATTCAGGAGTTGGGGGAATCGGTCACGGATTTACTGCCCGATGATACTATTTTATTGCCAGAAGATTTAAAGGAGGTTTTAGATCTACAATTTAATCGCCTATCACCCACAGAAAAACAATTGTTATTTTTGCTGGTAAAGGAAAGCGCACCCGTTAATTTGGCAAAATTGCTAGAAAATTCCCCCATAGAAGGGTTAGATTTACGGAATGCCCTACAATCTCTGTTGCGACGGGGTTTAATTGAAAAAATAGATAATCTTTATAGGGTTTACCCGGTGCTGAGGCAGTATATAACCCAGAAACCGGGTTTTTTCCAGAAACCCGGTTTCTAAATGAGAAAATTAACAGCCCCAGGGTTTTTGCGGTCAAAAAGAGGGACTTTGAGAAGAAAGCGGTTTGGAGTTTGAGGCCTATAGTAATGACACAGGAGGGGTTATACAGAACTTTTCACTGTCCAGTTTGGAGAAGCAAAACCGGGGAAACCCCTTCATCCAATCCGGGCCAAACCGCCAGTCCGCAACAGCCACACCCTGAATGGCTGTGGCTTTTTCTGATTAAAATGGAGTAGACACAATGGAAAAATAAAAGCCATTTTCTTGCCAGGTGCGATCGCCCGAGGGGCTATCTATTAAGGGATACCCCCAATCTAAGCGGGCTCGTAGGCGATCGCCGAAATCTAGCTGTAAACCCAGTCCTGCCGAAGCTAGGGTATTGGGGTCGGGATTGTCTGAATCTCCGCTGTTCCAAGCGGTGCCCAGATCCACAAAGGGGACGACTTGTACCCCAAACCAATTTTGGCGATACAGTGGGATGCGGAGTTCGGCAGAAGCGATCGCCCCATTATCGGTTAAAAGCGCATCTTGGCGATACCCCCGCACACTTTCTAATCCCCCTAACCCGAATTGTTCTAGGGGTAGCAACGACCCTGATGATAATTGGACATCCCCCCGGACTAATAGGGTTGGGGACCGTTGGGGATCGCTGGTTTCCGAACCCAGAACCCGCAACCATTGTCCCTGTCCCCGCCAACTCAAAAAGCGACTATCCGGGGCGGAAGAATTGACGGTGGCATCAAACCAACCCACGCCTAGATTAAACTGCGATCGGGCCGCTAACACTTCCCGAGAACTTCGCGCCGTCCATTCTTGAAAGAACCGGAAGGCAGAAATCCGGGTTTCTCCATCCTCATTCGCCCCGGGAGAGAGGGGAAAATTGACCCCTAAAATGGAGGTTTCACTAGAACGACGGGCGAAGGTCAATCCCATCGCAAATTCCCGGGTGGGACTTTGGATTAAGGGTTGCCGCAAGGTAAATTCAGTATTGCGAGATTTCGCCTCAATATCCACCCGGTCAAAGGGCGGTTCGATAATTTCGCTTTGAGTCCGACCGTGGGAGACACTAAAGGTCCCATTACGGGCATTAATCGGGAGGGTGTAGCCCACATCCCACTGATTACTGCCTTCGGTATTGGTGTAGGAGAGATTTAGGGTATCTCCGAACCCGAATAAGTTGCGATGGTAAACACTCGCTTTCTGGCGGAAGCTGCCAACACTAGGCGATCGCCCGTTATCTAAGACGAACTCGCTGCCAAATGCCGATGCTTCCGTAATCCGGACATCCAGGACATTTTGACCCGGACGAGACCCTGCGGCGAGTTCGGCTGAGATATTTTCAATCCGGGGGTCCAGTTGTAACAGGCGCAAGGCATCGAGGAGTTGGTCAATATTGACGGGTTTTTCCGTGGCGATCGCCAATCGAGAACTAACATAATTGGGACTCAACCGCTGATTCCCCGTGACATTAATTTCCTCTAATCCCCCTTCCACCACCTGAATCCTCACCACCCCATCTTCTAGGGTTTGGGGGGGAATCAACGCCCCGGAAGTAATATATCCCTCCTCGGTGTACCGTTGCGTCACGGCCGTTCGGGCTTGCAACAGTTCCGCAAAGGACAGGGGGCGGTCCGTAAATGGGGCTAAAATCTCCGCCCAGATTTCGTTACTGAAGACGGTACTATCGAATACCTCAAACCGTTGCACCTCAATTGACCCCGGAATTTCTCCCGTGGGGTCTACTTGCAAGGGTGGTGCAGTTGGATCCGTCGTCGGGGGTTGTAGGAGTTCTTCCGGTGGGGGTAGCAACGGAGGGCGTTCCGGTAATTGGGGGCTACTCGGTGGCAGAGGATTGGGAATGCGCGAGGGGTCCGTGAGGGTTCCCGGATTGGTCGTTTGTGCTAGGAGTGCGCCCCCATTCCCACCTAGGAGTAATAACAAGGTTAGGGTTAACCGAATTAAGCGGGTGGTTTTGCGGGACTCAGAGGGGCTTTCACCGGGTTCCCCGGCAAACCCAGATCCGGTGAAAGACGAGGGACTGTGCTGACTTTGGTCGGATCTCGGATGTTGAGGCAGGTTAATGGTTGGCATCGCTAATGAGCTGATGAAATCCAGGTGGATCGAGTTGAGCTTAATGTATCGCAAGATCCGCGTTTGTACCTGATTACATAAGCACACGGATCGAAAAGAGGGGTTTTCAGTCATGACCACTCCGACAAATTCTCTATTAGTTTCGAGAAAGGGGTGACAATCCCGGTCATGGCAAATCAGGAGAACCGGCAAAGCTATGATGGAAATTTTTCCCGTTCTAGCATTACCTCGGTTATGAGGAGATTCTCCACTTTCAGATACACCCGCCTTTTACTCTAACCGTTCTGCGGTCTTCTGCCAAGGGATTGACTGTTCGATGCAGGCTAGTTATTTTGGACTTTATTCTTATTTCGGATATTTCTAGGCAATTTAACCCAAGTTGCTGCCTGCTACTTGCGCCCTTAACTTCGACAAGGTTCTAAATGTCCCTTGTTCACAATTTACCCTAACAATTCACCCCTAAAAACAGTAAGGGCCTAGTCTCAAGACTAGACCCTATTTACGGAATGACTGGTTCTTCAAAATTTATAGCAAAAAAGACGAAAGGTTTTAGATGATTGACAATTGCTTACTAGGGTTTACAATTTCCGCAGCTTCACCCTTGTGGGCCTCGCCGCACATCGGTTCTCAAGACAGGAGACACGCGGTCATTGGAACCAACGAATCCTTAAATCTTTCTTCTCCTTACTCCTTTCTTTTCCGTGTCTAGTATTAAAGTAGCATACCCTTTTTAAACCTACAACTAGATTTTACAAAAGTTTACAAAAAACTCTTGAATCCCGGGTCAAAATCCTGACAATGCTGTAAAAATCGCTGAGGAATCTGCCACTGTCCCCCCCAATGAAGATGCAGGTAAGAGGCATGAATCGCCGGAGTGGCAAGTTGGGAAGCTGATCCCCATCCTTCGGGAGTCCCGGGGAAGTTCCGCTGGAATCCCCTCAGTTGAAACAGGGGGGAACTGGGTTCGGTGGTAAGCTGCGATCGGTGGAACTCATGACCCCAGACGGTTTCCCCAGTCTGGAATAGGGGGGTGTCTTGGAGAGAGGTGGCAAGGCGATATCCCAAACTGAGGCGGGAACCCATGACGGCATTGGTGGGAAAAATCCCGACCATTGGCCAGGATTTGCCGTTAAAATCAACTATATTCTCAGATAAATACATCAACCCGCCACATTCGGCATAAGTTGGCATCCCTGACGCGACTGCCCGATCAACCGATCGCAATGCGGAGGTATTTGCAGCAAGGGTTTCAGCAAAGATTTCTGGGAATCCCCCGCCTAGATATAATCCCTGGACTCCCTCCGGCAAGACAGCATCCTGGAGAGGACTCCAGGGGACTAATTCTGCACCGAGGGATTCGAGGGAGTCTATATTATCTTGATAATAGAAATTAAAGGCGGCATCTTGGGCGATCGCCACGGGAATTTTTGATTTAACCCCTTGGCAATGGGGTATTTCTCCGGGTTTTGCAGCAGTTGCCGGAGTGGATTTCAACAGGGGGAATAGCTGTTCCCAATCAAAGCAAGTTTCAGCTAGATGTGCAAGGCGATCGATTAAGGCATCCAGTTGGGGAAGTTCCGCAGTGGGAATGAGTCCGAGATGGCGATCGGGAATGGTAATGTTGTCCTGTCGCCGCCACACCCCTACAATCGGCATTTGAATCGTTGCTAAGGCATCTTGTAGTAGTTCTAAATGGCGATCGCTTCCCACCCGATTCAGGATAACCCCGGCAATCTTGACCCTGGGATCTAGGGTGCGATATCCTTGGGCGATCGCTGCGATCGAACTCGATAACCGACTGCAATCCAAAACTAACATCACCGGCAATTGTAACAATCGGGCAATATGAGCGGTACTGCCAAAATCTCCAAGAGAAAATACCGGAGATTCATCCATCAACAAAGGGGCCGGTTGCACCCCATCAAACAGTCCCATCACCCCTTCAATGAGAGCAAATTCCACGGATTGAGAGTGGCGACTGAAACAGTCTTTAACATAGTCCTGGGAAGTTAAAACCGGATCTAAATTGCGACAAGGGCGACCCGTGACATAGTGATGAAACATCGGGTCAATATAATCCGGTCCAACCTTAAAAGATTGCACCTTCAAACCTTGGTGTTGCAGATAGGCTAAAATCGCTAAAGTTATCGTTGTTTTACCGACGCCGCTTCTTTCACCGGCAATTATTGTAGTCATTGGTCATTGGTCCTTGGTCTTATGTCATTGGTCCTTGGTCTTATGTCATTTGTCATTGGTCCTTGGTCATTTGTCATTGGTCCTTGGTCCTTTGTTGTTGGTCGCTTGGGGTTGGTTTCTACTGAGTATTTAACAATCCAAATGACAACCGACCAATGACCAAGGACCAATGACCAACCGTTCCTTGGATAAAATTTACTATACCCTACTTTGCGCTTAATGCTAAGGCGATTTGTCTCCCAACTGAGGATAACCTCCAGGGAGGAAGGGACCGGGGAATTTTAATTGACTTAAGTTACAATAAACTTAGCAATTCAATGGAGTAAAGTGCCATGTCTGCCGAGGCGATCGCAGAAACCATGAACCCCGTCCCAGAGGCAGCCGAGTGGGAACCTCCCATGCCTCCTACGGACCTGATTTTTGATGACGGAGAACCCTTGGAAAGTAATCGACACCGCATTGCCATGAATGCCCTGATTGACGCAGTGCCTGCCCTATTGCCGGACCGCACTGATTATTTTATGGGCGGGAATATGTTTATTTATTACAGCAGTAAACAAGCCAAAAATCGAGATTTCAGAGGACCGGATTTCTTTGCCGTTTTGGATGTAGAACCAGGCGATCGCCCGGGATGGGTCGTCTGGGAGGAAGAGGGTCGTTACCCCGATGTGATTGTAGAACTAACCTCCCCCAGTACCCGAAAAATTGATTTGGGACCGAAAAAAGACCTCTATGAACGGGTATTCCGAACTCGGGATTATTTCGTTTATGACCCTTTTAATCCCAATTCTTTGCAAGGTTGGCATTTGGATGCCAATCACAAGTATCAACCCCTTGAACCCGATGAACGGGGATGGTTATGGTGCGAAACTTTAAGGGCATGGCTGGGAAATTGGGAGGGAACTCTAACACAAGTTTCTACCACTTGGTTACGCTTTTATCATCCCGATGGAACTCTAGCTTTGTTACCCCACGAAGCAGCACAACAGCAAGCTGAATTGGCTCAACAGCAAGCTGAATTGGCTCAACAGCAAGCTGAATTGGCTCAATCTAAGGCCGATCGCCTTGCTGCAAAATTACGAGAAATGGGAGTTGACCCCGATCAGTTGTAAGCGACCCGGATTCGTTACAAACAGGACTTACGCAGTTTTGGATAATTCACCCTAAATGTAGAGGCGATTCGCGAATCGCCTCTACATTTAAGGTTTAACTTTAAAGATAGCGTAAGTCCACGAAATGAGATTACTGACGTAACTTGAGAATCTCAGTGGTCACCGACAGACTTTCTTCATAGAGCATATCCCGACCCCAGCGCTGTAACTGTTGACCCAGGAGGTACTCAGCCTTTTGGTCCGTTAACGGCGTCACCTGTTCCGTGCGACAGTTTTGGGCGCTACCGCCAGACTCCATCCGCATACAGCCGGTGGTTTCAGAACAGAGAATCGTGCAGCAATTCGCCTCACTATTCGTAGAAGTGAGACGCAATCCCACCATATCTCCATTAATTTCACCCCAATCTGCGGTGGGAATGGCGGCTAACTCCGTTTCGATCGTGCGATCGCCCGGACCTTTGAAGGAGATGCGACGAATATCATAATCGCCGCCCTCGTCTTCGTAAGACAGGGGTTTCCAACCGAGGCGAGAAGCGAGCCAACCCAGGAACATCAGCGCTTGAGAGGCATTTCCCTTCTCATAGTCAATCGTCACCCGGTCCAGTTCCACCAGGGAAGCGCGACGTTCCGGGGGGTCAAAAGCGGCAGCAGCCAACTCTTGCCAAGAGGTGAGGCGGTGCCAGTTCAAGTCCGCCATATAGGTTTCTTCATCGATCAGCTTTTGCATCTTCAGAAACTCGGACTCGGGGTCACTAAAGTAAGACGAGTCCATAATCATGCAATTGCAGGATTCCGAGAGTTTTTGGAACAACTCCTGTTCTGGATTAGGGGTTGCCTTCCACCAGACAAACTTCGGCAGGGACGGAATCATCAGAGACACCACCAAATCCCCGACTCGTTGCAGTGCTTGCTTCGTGCCGCGTAAGGTGATGTACTCACAGCAAATTAACCGGCTGGAGTTGCCTTTTTGGATGGGACAATAGGCGGAAACCTGAGCCGTGACCCCTTCATCTTCACCCAGGACGGGACAGAGGGTGATAATGCGGCAGGGATTTTGAGCGGCGATCGCCTCGCTGATGCTGAACCCTCGGGCATTGGGATTGGTGACTTTCTGGCGATCGGGCGGCAGTTTATCATACTCTTCCCGCAGTCGGACCAGGGTTTCTGGGTCAATTCGCCCGGTTACTCTGATTCCGTAAGTGGTTTGAGCTTCCTGAACCGCTTCCTTGGTCAGTGTGCCATAAATCCCATCAATGGGCCCTTCATAAAAGCCCAAAGCCCCCAGCAACTGCTGGAATTCTTCGGGTTCATAAACCACCATACTAAAGGTTGCCGCACGGGTAGCAATACTAGAAGCCCTGCCGCCATTTTCCGAGAGCCAGATTCGACCCAACTCTGACTCAATCTCATCCAGGGAAATATCTTTCGGTTGTTGGAGCGCAACAATTGGAGTAGCCATATTAATGTAATTGTTGAGTGTTGAGTAGTGATACCAAATCCGGTTGTCTCAAGTCGGTTTTCTCGCTTTAGCCTGCGCAGGGCTCTGGTGAGCACCGTCGAACCACGGGCTTCGTCCGCAAGTGCCCCACCCTTTAGGATTCTGTTGGCGATCGGGAGACCTAACCCCCCAACCCCCTTCCCTAAGAGGGAAGGGGGAGCCGGAAAGCCCCTCCGGCAATAAAAAAAGTTCCTTATTCTCCCTCTCCTTGTAGGAGAGGGCCACCGGAGAGGTGGGGAGGGGTTTGGGGAGAGGTCTCTTTCTTGATTCGCCAACAGAGTCCTTTAGGGTGTGGGTTTTTATAGACCTTTGACAACCGCATTCCGTATGATTGTGGATTCAGAAAGATCAAGGATGAGGGTTTTGAGTCCTCTGTTGTATGACCTGTTCCGGGTTCCCTTCTTGCTAAGGGTATTCCAACAAATAAATCATCCAAATTTGATGCGATCGCACCTAACAAGACCCTATTTAGCCCGCGCAGGCGGGCTTCGTCCGTATAGCCCCAGGCTTTAGCCTGCGGGTTTTTTGGATATTTTATTTTTTGGAGTTCCCTGATTCCCCGTCATCCTTCCATCCTTCAAAGGTTACAACCTGCGCCAGCGATGATCGTTACGATTGAGCAGCATTTCTGCTTCCACAGGCCCCCATGTCCCGGCTTCATAAAGGGCGATCGCCTTGGGATCGGAAGGAGCATCCCAAACTTGCAGCAGGGGAGTTAGGACACGCCAAGACTCCTCCACCTCATCCCCCCGGGTAAACAGGGTTTGGTCCCCTAACATACAGTCTATCAACAGCCGACTGTAGGCATCGGTGTTCGCCTGACCGAAGGTAGTATCGTAGCGGAAATCCATATCCACCGATCGCGTTCGCAACGAGTTCCCAGGTGTTTTCACCTCAAAGCGCATGGAAATCCCCTCATTCGGCTGAATCCGCATCGCCAACACATTGGGATTTGCCTGTTTTGCCGCAGATTGGAACATCAAAAATGGGACTTCCCGGAACTGAATCGCAATTTCGGTGACCTTTTTCGGCATCCGTTTGGCGGTTCTCATGTAAAACGGCACCCCCTTCCAGCGCCAGTTATCGATATAGAGCTTCAGCGCCGCATAAGTCGGAGTCGTGGAGTTTTCGTCAACCCCTTCCTCTTCGCGATACCCTGGAACCTGCTTCCCTTTCATCCATCCCGAGGTGTACTGACCCCTTGTGGCAGAGAGTTCCAGATTTTCAATATCCGCCAGGTGAGTCGCTTCTAGGACTTTCACCTTCTCATTGCGGATGCTGTCGGCATCGAGGGAGTTGGGCGGTTCCATTGCCGTCAGGGTAAACAGTTGCATCAGGTGGTTTTGCACCATATCCCGCAGCGCCCCTGATGACTCATAATACCCAGCGCGTCCTTCTAAACCCACGGTTTCGGCAACAGTGATTTGAACACACTCAACAAACTGACGATTCCACAGGGGTTCAAAAATAGCATTGGCAAAGCGAAACACCAGCAAATTCTGGACAGTTTCCTTGCCTAAGTAATGGTCAATCCGGTAAACCTGCTTTTCTGAGCAGACTTTTTGGACGACTTGGTTGAGGATTTGCGCCGTACCCAGATCGTGACCAAAGGGTTTTTCAATGACGAGGCGCTGTTTGTCGCGATCGCCTAGCATTCCCGCCTCACCCAGTTGCTCAATCGCTTCCGCAAAAAAGCGCGGTGCCACCGAAAGGTAAAACACCCGGTTCCCCCGAGTCCCGCGTTTTTCATCGAGTTCACTCAGAAAGGCTTTGAGTTTTTGGTAGCTTTCCGCGTGGTCTATATCGCCTGGACAATAGAACAGTCCGTTCGCAAAGTCTTCCCAAAGCGCTTCTGAACCAATCCCGTTGCCAAATTCTTCGACTCCTTGGCGGCAATGATCTCGGAAAAACTCATGACTCCATTTACTGCGGGAGACCCCGACTATTGTCAGTTCCGGAGGCAATTTGCGCTCCATCTTCATCTGATAGATTGCCGGAACGAGTTTTCTCTGGGTGAGGTCACCGGAGGCCCCGAAGATAATCAAAATCTGCGGTTCGGGAATCCGATCTTGTTGGAGTCCCACGCGCAGGGGGTTTTCTAATAGCGTTACCATCTGGTTTGATGCATAGGTTAGAGGTTAGGACACAGACATTAAGAACGAGCGTGATAGGGAGATATCCATCTTTGCTCTTTTGCTCTGGGTCGAGAAATGGGTTTGAGGGTCAGAAAAATGGGTAACGGCGTGATCCCGTACCCATTTTCCTATCCCGACTAGGCGGGAGCCAGTTTTTTAACTTTGGTTTCCAGGGAACTCATTAGGGACTCGAAGGGTTGAATGAATTTATCAATGCCTTCCTCTAAGAGTTCGGCCATGACTTGATCCAAGTCGATGCCAAATTCGGGCAAGTTCTCGATGAGTTTGTAGGCTTCATCGACATCGGTTTCGATGCGGCTGGCGACATCGCAATGATCGGCACAGGCTTCGATGGTAGCTGGGGGTAGGGTGTTGACTGTCTCGGGTCCAATCAGTTCATCAACGTAGATGACATCACTGTAGTTGGGATTTTTGCTGCTGGTGGAGGCCCAGAGTAAGCGTTGGGGGTTGGCTCCTTTAGCGGCGAGGGCTTGCCAGCGATCGCTCTGGATGATTTCTTTGTATTTTTGGTAAGCAATCTTGGCATTGGCGATCGCCACCTTGCCTTTGATTTCTTCTAGTTTGGCCTTTTGAGGCAGCTCAGTCACGTGCTTAAGTTTCTCGTCGATCACCTCATCAATTTTTACATCAATTCGGCTGATGAAGAAACTGGCAACTGAAGCAATTTTACTCACATCTTGACCCGCCTTAACCCGCGCTTCCAATCCGCGAATATAAGCCCAAGCGGTTTCAACATAACTGTCTACAGAAAATAACAACGTAATATTAACGTTGATCCCCTCAGCAATTACTTTTTCAACCGCCTCTAGACCCTGGGGAGTTCCGGGAATCTTCACCATCACATTTTCCCGGTCAATGGCCTTGTAGTAGCGCTGGGCTTCCGCCAGGGTTTTGTCGCCGTCGGTGGCGATGTTCGGTGGCACTTCAATACTGACATAGCCATCTAAACCCTCAGTTTCATCATAAATGGCCCGAAAATGATCGCAGGCATTGCGAATATCTTCAAACACTAAGGATTCATAAATTTTCTCAACCGATTTATTAGCCTTGATCCCGGCTTCGATATCGGCATCGTAAATGGCATTTCCAACAATGGCTTTTTCAAAAATGGAGGGATTAGAAGTCAGCCCCCGCAGTCCTCGGGTTTCAATCAGGGTTTTCAGTTCACCGGACTTGATCAGATCTCGGTTCAAATTATCCATCCAGATACTTTGACCATATTCTTCTTCGATTTTTTGGAGTAAGGGATTGATTGCCATAAGTTTTATTTCCTTCAGTTTCTAGGTAACTACAGGGTATCATTGTGAATGTTTTCAAAGCGGATGATGACTGTCTGTGGTATGAAAGTCACTCCGGTCGCGCCTAAGTTTTAGCTTATCTTTGAATCGGCCTAAACGGTAAGGGGAGATTGCCCTACTGTGTCATCAAATCATCATGAATGCGTGGCGATCGCCGGGTTCTTCTCATGCTGGCGATCGCTAATGAAAGATTTTACCAGGGTCACATCGTCTTTACTGCCAATAATCACCGGAGTACGGGTATGAAGTTGGTCCGGCACCACATCTAAAATTTCCTCAGTTCCCGTACTTGCCAATCCCCCCGCTTGCTCAATTAAAAACGCCAGGGGTGCGGTTTCGTACAGCAGACGCAATTTACCCTCGGGTTTTTTAATGGTTCCCGGGTACATGAACACCCCCCCTTCATGCAGGATCCGGTGAAAGTCCCCGACTAACGCCCCACTATAACGAGCGGTATAGCCTTCATGGCGATGAACGTAACGGATATAGTCGCGGATCGGTTCATCCCACTGCCAGAAGTTCCCTTCGTTGACACTGTAAACCGCACCATGCTCTGGAATCTGGATATTCTGATTGGACAGAATAAACTCTCCCAAACTGGGATCCAGAGTGAAGGAATGAACCCCCTTGCCAATGGAATAAACTAGCATGGTACTGGGTCCATAGAGGATATAACCGGCAGCGAGTTGCTTGCGTCCATTTTGCAGCAAATCTAGGGCTTCCTCATTTTCATCGCTGCCTTCTTGTTGGCGAATCGAGAAAATAGACCCCACCGTCAGGTTGCTGTCGATATTCGAGGAGCCATCAATCGGGTCATAAAGCAGGGTATAACGACCAATGGGGCAGTTTTCCGGGATGTAGTAGGGTTTCTCCATTTCCTCCGATGCCAAGCGACAAACCAAGCCACTTTGCTTGAAAACCGAGATAAACACCTCATTGGCATAGACATCCATGCGTTTGACGCTTTCTCCCTGAACATTAATGTCGCCACTAAATCCCAGGACCCCTTCCACTAACCCAGCGCGACTCAACCGGCGCGAAACCAGTTTTGCTGCTAAAGCAATCCGGTTCATCAAGGCGCTAAGGTCCTGAGCGTCGGCAGAAAAGCTCTGCAGTTGCTGCAAAACGTGCCGGGATAGGGTTGTACAGTCGCGATCTAGCGATTGAGTCTGCTCAATCGCTTTTTGTGTTGTTTCATCCTTCATCGTTGTTGTCTTCCTTTGGAGTAGTTCTACTTCAGACGACTGGAGAGGTTCGCGGATGGTTTTTGCCCAGTCGCCCTTTCCTTTCCATCTTAGAAGAAGCATTTTCAGCAAGGTGGGTTAACTGGAGGTGAACTATAGAAAACGCAACATTTTCTTGAGTATTTCTACTGGATTACTGGAAAAACTCAGGCTTTTTCATAAAATGGCCCAAAAGTCAGTTAACCCCGATACAAAATGGATAAAATTTCCGATTCCCTCATTCGCCATCCCAGGGACAAGCCTCGAAACAGTCATTTCCCTGTCGGGACAAACCCTACCCACAACACTATAGAACTTCCTTGATTTAAGGCTAATTCTAATCCTTATAAAATCAATAGAATCCCGGATTTTTTGATATATAGCGAGTCTAAATCATTTTGCGAATAGACCCTCACCCCCAACCCCTCTCCCAGAACAGGAGAGGGGAGACGATCCAGTTTTCAAATTCATTTAGGGTCGCTATATTCAGGTTTTTTTAATAGAATAACCTGAAGCCATCGCAATAGTTTTAATTTTCCAAAAAGGGACTGTCTCAGATTTGAGCAGTCCCCCACCCACAAAATCGGCTAGTCAATCGAAATAGATTGAGGACGATTGTTGTAACCACCACTGCCATTATTATTCCCCGTGGAAGAACCCGTGGGGGAGGCTCCTTGTTGTTCCAACCAACTTTTCACCGGGTCATCGGAGAGATTGAGTTGGAACATCCCGGAGAAAAATCCACCTAAAAAGGCAACAGGATGTTCGGTCATTTCTTTAAAAATTGGACTCAGTTCATCTAAAAACATGGAATGTCTCCTTTGGCGGCCAATGCTTCTCAGAGGTAGGATACCCCCCGGATTTCGCTATCCCGGGGGAATGTCTTACTTCTGCTGGTATCCTAGCGCGTTTGACACCGGAGTAACCGTCGGCATCCCGCACCCCAGGATTGAACCTGGGGGACCAGCTATAAAACCCCGCACCCTAAAGGGTGGGGCTACACGGACGAAGCCCGCCTGCGCGGGCTAATCCATAAAATCCACTGTTTACAACCGGATTTGGTATAACCGAGGGTTGAGGCGAGTTGCCATCATTTTCGGCCAGAAACCCGGTTTTTCAGCGCTACCGACTCCGAGGCCCTAGGAGGGATTTTTTTCCGGTAATAGGCACTTATCGGAATCGCAACCGGCAGGTCCTGCTTCCGTTAGTTCACCGAGGTCATAGCGCTGGAGGGCGTTTTTAAAGTCATCGGTTTTGCGACGAACTAAGACCTCGGCACTGAGGCGATCGTACTCCGCTTTATCAATGGGTTCAAAGGGGAGACGAGGGAAAGATTGGCGATCGTCAAATCGAGCGAGTAAGGCAGCAGAAATATAGCCTTCATCGTTTTGGATGGCCTCATGAATGCGACTACCTAGGGCTTCAATTTCTGACTCCCGAACTTCCACCGTTGCCGAGGTGTTATGGGTGACATAGTGACTTTGAACATTCATGTAGAAGTCCATTTGAGCCAAGGCGCTAAATTGACTAATATCAATTTCATCGGCACCGGGTAAATCGGCCCAACTGACGGCAATGGGAATTTCCACCAACCATTCAGAACAGCGCGGGTCAAACGGATCATTCAGGAGATTGCCCTTTTCATCCTTATCGGATTGGGAGGGAATGACACTGTAACCGTAGTCGAGACAAGCCAAGGCAACGGGGTCATTTTTGCCAAAGGTAATGCGGCGAATAAACCGCTGGGCTTTGGGCGGATGCCACCCGGGAGATGCGCCAGTGAGTAAAGATTTGGTCCCTGAAGGCTGAACAGTTGTGCAACGATTGGGACGGCGCAATCCGTGGCGATCGCAATAATCCCAAACCTTCTCATGCACAATGTCACGCCAGCGCGTCAAATAGGCTTCTTCTTGACGCTTAAATTCAATGCCTTCCGGGGTTGCGGGACGACCTTGTTCCCACCAGCGCAACCAATCCACCCCAAAGGCATGAACGAAGAAATCAAACAATCCGGTAAAGGAAACCCCAACAATCGGGTCGATTTCCCGGCTGTATTGATAGCGGGGTTCGACGAATTTATGATTGAGCAAAGTTGCCACCGATAAAGCACCGGCAGCAAAAGCATCTGCTTGTTCGCGATCGTTTTGGGGGTCAATTTGATTCAGATGAATCTCGGCTAAATTGCACTGCCCAGTGAGGGTTCCGCCGAACACACCTTTATGGAATTCGGGTTCGTTAAAGCAGAAGGTATCCTGGCGACCCTGAATGGGTACAATCTCCCGAATCACTTGCCATTTGCCTTTAGTGGTGGGGTGATGACCCTTAGAGGTATTGACGCGCTGACAAGGAATTCCAGCACAATCGGTGATTTGGAGATACCACAAATCTTTGTTGCGAATGCCCAAATTGGTGCTTTCACCGGCTCGCGATTGCAAGTTAATCGAGGAGCGAATTCCGCATTTGAGCAATAACAGATAGACCCGATAGGCGCGATTATAATCGGACAAATACAATCGAACGCCACCGCTGGAGGTAGCGGAACCATCGGCATCAATTAAGCCCGCAATGAAGTGTAAAATCCCTTCCCGATTCCAGCTTGCCAAGGGTTCCAGGGCTGTGGCATTGGCTTTTAAATCGCGGACTTGTTCGGGGTCGAATTGGCCTTGGAAACCCGTATAAAGCAAGCAAGGGGTTTCGGGATTTTCTGCGTAGTAACGCAATTTTCCTGAAGTCCGACCGGCAAGGGCCAATTCCGGATAGCTTTTGGCTCCATATAAGCGCAGTTGGAGTTGAGCCTTGCCATTAGATTGGCATAGGGAGCCATCCCCCACCAATTGTCCCAGGGTGTAAGCCCACAAGGGGTCTACAAATTTACCATCTTGATAGTCAATCTGGAATGGCTCAGTGTGCAGGGCATATTTGTGGGTGGAAAGATGCTCTTGCAGTTGTGCCGTGGTCATTTCCACATAGGTTTTACCAAAGCGGTCCTTAACAAAGAAACGGTGTTTTTCCGTTACGTCTAACCAGGTCCCATCGGCAAAAGAGACGCGATAAAGTTGGCGATCGCGCCCCGTCAACATCGGAGTGACACGACTCCACCGCTGACCATTCCAAATTTCCACCGATTGACCAACGAGCGATCGAATCGAGTGCATTCCATCTCGCGTCACCAGCATCGTATCGCCAGAAACGCAATGAAAATCTGCACCAATAATTTCACCACATGGATTTAATCCAACGCGGGATAACCGATGCTCTAACTCTGTCTGAGAAATTTCTGGATAGCGATCGCCTATCCATTGCATCCCTTTACCCTCGTTATAGGCTTTCAGAAAATCCCGTTTAGACTCGCGATCGGGCATTAAATCGCAACTGGCTCGGGCAACCGCTTCACCCGCCCATTGAATGGCTCCTTCCCCCGAATAGTATTGTTGACGCACCGCATCAATACATTCATTGAGGGTCGGTTTATGGTGAAAAACTCGGGTGTGATTGGACATTCTGAGTGCATCTCTTTCCGGGTCAATGCGCCAGTTTCCAGCCTCATCTTGTTGCCATAAATTCATCTTGGCATTAGCAAACAATTCATCATCGCTTGCTCCCTGCCTCATGCCTGCAGATCTTCTGATGTTGCCGGCCACTATTGTGCTCGCCGCTTCATCAATCAACAAACAGCATTCGACTGAATTTAATTGTCGTCCATTTGCCTTATTTAAAATTAAAGCAACTCGCTGATAAAGGTCAGTTAATTTAACGGGATTAGCAACACCTCCAAACCCTTTCAGCGGTTCTCCGGCTGGACGAATATCGCACAGATCCACGACAACTTCAACAGTTGAATTAAACCGCTCATCTGTAGAGAGTTCTAGCAGGGTTTGATAGGATTGCACCCACCCAATCCGGGAGTCTCCGACATTCATGAGGACCCGGCTGCCATCGTAAGTCACCTCAGTTTCTTGGCGACGGCGATCGCTGGGGGTCAGGCCAATTTCACCTTGGAGGGTGATCTGGAGTCGGTTGCGAATCTTCGGCAACTGATTGATATATTGAGGTTCGAGGACTGCGCCGGTGCCACATCCCATCATGGCAAGGCCCATTAATAATCCAAAGGCTCGCCAATCGTGGATATTTGTCGAGGAACAGTTATAGGCCCCAGAAAAATTTTCCCGGCGTTCGATCCAGTCGGTGCCCCCCACCCACAACCATCTGCCCGAGGAGAGGGTTTTGAGTTGTTTCTGCATCTGGGTGAGGAGTGCCACCTCGTCGGAGTTGAGATTACCGAGTTTCTCTAATCCAGCAATGGTGCGATCGCAGACTTGATCCCAAGTTTCCCGCCCATCATTCTGGCGGCGGCTGTAAGTCCTAAAAAACACCGGATTCGCTGCCGGTGCGGTTTCGGGAAAATCGCTGTGGTGGCGCGTGCGTTCCAATTCTCGAACCATAAGTCAATCTCTTCTCGTATCCGCATATAGCTGTAGATCAAGACTATACGCCATCTTAGATTTAGTGGTCAAAGGTTGTTAATTTTTAAGATTTGCGCTATGTCTAGGGTCGTTGGTCCTTGGTCCTTGGTCCTTGGTCCTTGGTCCTTGGTTATTGGTCCTTGGTCCTTGGTCCTTGGTCCTTGGTTATTGGTCCTTGGTCCTTGGTCCTTGGTTATTGGTTATTGGTTATTGGTCCTTGGTCCTTGGTCCTTGGTCCTTGGTCCTTGGTGCTTGGTCCTTGGTCCTTGGTCGTTAAACTAGAGACCAAGGACAAATGACAAATGACAAATGACCAATGACAAAGGACAAATGACCAATGACCATTGCCCCCGGAGAATAAGGAGAAATATTAACCTAAATGCGGAATGTGGATAGAATAAACCAAAGCCAGATTTCTGCGTGGGATTCTTCTGTTCCCGAAGGGGAGGCTTAATCAAGGGAGAGGCGACGCAGAGGGACTGGTTCAATCTACATAAGGGGCATCAACGCCGAGAATCGCCATGATGTTTCAATCTGCTACGACGCACCAAAGCGCTGCCACGGGTTACGATACCCTCCTTGACGTTGAACTTCGCAAAGTTTTTAAGGTGTTCGAGGGGGAAACTGCGGTCCGGGGTGTCGATCTTGACATTAATCGAGGAGAATTTTTTAGTATCCTCGGTCCTTCCGGCTGTGGGAAAACGACAACCCTCAGATTGATCGGAGGGTTTGAGACGCCTTCTGCGGGAGAGGTCCTGATTCGGGGTAAGTCCATGAATCAGGTTCCGGCTTATCAGCGCCCGGTGAATACGGTGTTTCAGAGTTACGCGCTGTTCAATCATCAGTCTATTGCGGAAAATATTGCGTTTGGGTTGCGAATCAAACGCTGTGGAAAAAGTGAAATTGAGGAACGGGTCAAAGAAGCGCTCAAATTGGTCAAAATGGAGTCTTACGCCAATCGCTATCCCTCTCAGCTCTCGGGAGGTCAACAGCAACGGGTGGCTCTGGCACGGGCCCTGGTGAATCGTCCAGCGGTTGTGTTGTTGGATGAACCGTTAGGGGCGTTGGACCTGAAGTTGAGAAAGCAGATGCAGGTTGAGTTATCAACGTTGCATCGGGATTTGGGGTTGACTTTTGTGATGGTGACTCATGACCAGGAGGAGGCCCTGTCTTTGTCGAACCGGATTGCTGTGATGCATGAGGGCAAGATTGAGCAAATCGGGACCCCGAGTGCCATTTATGAGCGTCCCCGATCGCCGTTTGTGGCGGATTTTATTGGGGAAACCAATTTACTGCCCGGACGGATTGAAGGGAGCGATCGCACCTCCCTAGCCATTCGCACGGGAACGGGTCTCAAAATTGTGGTGGAACCGACGGAACCCTGGAGTAGTAACGCATCAGGGGCGATCGTCAGTGTTCGACCGGAAAAGATTAATTTGAGTCTCTATCCGCCAGAGGTGGAGGTCAACTGCTTTGAGGGACGGCTCAAAACGGTCATGTATTTGGGCACCCATGTTCAGTATGTGGTGGAACTGCTCTCGGGGGATGAAATGGCGGTATTGCAACCGAATACGGGAACGAGCTTACCAGATCCTGAGACGCCGATCTATACCTACTGGCTGCCGACGGATTGTATTGCCTTGGCTGCGGCTTAGGCGGCAATTGCCGGGGTGCGCTACGCTTTCACCTGTGGATGCGATCGCTTGTTTGTACCATGTGGACGGACATCTATATGAATCGACGCAGTGTAAATCAATTTTTAGAGGAGATAGAATCCCACTGTCCCCAGAATGCCATTGTTACCTTTCTCGGCAGTGATGGAGAATCCTTCGTGGTTGACATCAAACGGGAGGGTGATCAGGTCAATTATGGCTATCAATGGGGGATCAAGGAATTGCTGATTAGCAAGTTGCTGTCTAAAACTGAGCCAGTCGCTTCCCTGATCCTCCGGTCGTTTTTACCTGAAATTGACGAACTGACCCATTTGCCGATTAAAGAACTCCGGGGTTATGTCCTGAAACGTCACGGTTCTGAACTGGAATATGAAAAGCTCTCCCCGGAATTAATGTTTGCTTGTCAAAATACTGATGCGGAAACCGGGAGTCCCCTCCCTTTAGAAACATCGGTCCGGTATTGTTAATTAATCTGAATCTTGGTCATCACACCACCTTTTCAAAATAGTGCGGATTCCGAAACCCCAAAAATATAGAATGAGCAGTGCGACACCGACCCGACGTCAGTTTTTACAACAGTCTGCGGCGGCACTTTCTGGTCTGGCGTTGTCTAGTTGTGGCTGGACCCTGGGTGGCCAACCGAGTCCAGAACTTGATGAGGATGCTTCCAATGTGGCGCTGGACTCAACTGCTGCTAATGAACTGTTTATCTACACTTGGGCTGACTATACCGATGCAGATTTGCTCGAAAGTTTTACTGAGCAAACGGGTATCCGAGTGATTGTCGATATTTATGACTCGAATGAGGCGATGTTGGCAAAGATGCAGGCGGGCGGTGGCAGTTCTTACAGTATTATCTATCCCTCAGATTATATGGTGGGACGGATGGTCCAACTGCAACTGCTTAGGCCTATGGAGCGATCGCAGATTCAAGGTCTAGACAATCTGTTTGAAAAGTTCCAAAACCCGGAATATGACCCAGGAAATCGCTACAGTGTCCCGTTTACCTGGGGGACCACTGGACTGATTTACAATTCGGCTCGACTCTCAACGCCTCCCGATGATTGGGACTATCTCTGGACTCATCAAAATGACCTCTCTCGACGGCTGACTTTGATGAATGATGTCCGCGAGGTGATGGGTGCAGGATTGCGATCGCTGGGTTACTCCTACAATGCCACGGACCGCGCTCAAATTCGGGCAGCTTATGAACACTTGGTCAATCTTAAGCCGGCGATCGCCAATTTTACCACCGATGGCTGGCGCGATTTGATTTTGGCAGGGGATTTGAAAGTGGCGATGGGTTATTCTTTTGATGCGCTCTCTGTCTCGGACGAAAATCCAGATTTGGAATATGTCGTCCCCATGAGTGGCAGTTCATTATGGACTGATACGATGGTCATTCCTAGAACTGCTCCGAATGTTCAAGGGGCTTATGCTTGGATTAATTTTATGTTCCAACCGCAAGTGGCGGCGGATTTAATTGAACGACTCTATTTTGCCACCCCGAACCGAGCAGCTTATAATCTCCTCTCTCAGGAACTCCGAGAAAATCCTACCTTATTTCCCTCGGAGTCGGTGTTAGAAAGGTGTGAAGGGATTCTCCCCCTCACTCGGGAAGATGAAAGAAAATTCGCTCGGTATTGGATTAGATTAAGGAGTGTTTAAATGAGCCGTCAATTCCACTCCTGGAAACGGGATTAAAACGGTTAAGACTCACTGATATAGCGTTTCTCATGTCCATAAGGAATACGCCCTCACCCCAAACCCCTCTCCCAGCCCTTCGACTTAGCTCAGGGGGAGAGGGGCTTTGAAAAGTACATATTGAGTCCGGGAAGCTCTATTTTGATGTAAAATGTTCCAAATTTCCTCTTGATTCTTTTCCCAAACCCATTCATTGATTCAATATAAACTGAGTGTTTAGGTGAGCTTCAATTGGACGGATACTGAATCCAAAAAAGCTTGAACGGATTGCAATTGAACTTTTGGTCTGTCCCCCTATTAATCCTCATAATGACTGTATCCCCCAGTAAGCCGAAAAACGAATCTAAAGTTGGAAAACGCACCCTACCAGAGTGGCTGGGACCCCTGGCTTTACTCGGTCCTGCCGGAGTCTGGTTATTCCTGTTATTGGTCCTGCCAACGGTGGTGATTTTTCAACTGAGTTTAGTGCCGGGAATTCAACCAGGCGATCGCGTGATTCCCTCGGGACTGGATAACTTCTGTCTCGTCTTGGGATTTGAAAATTGCCGATTCTCGGACTTTGACCCGGTATTTCTCCAAACCATCGGGCGATCGCTCTTTTTCGCCACCGGCACAACCCTCATCTGTCTATTACTCGGCTTTCCCGTCGCCTATTGGTTAGCCGTGGATACCCCCAAACGCTGGCGAACTTTACTCTTACTCGCCTTTGTTTTACCCCTGTGGACCTCATCTCTACTGCGTTCCTACGCCTGGAAAACGATTCTGCGTCCCACAGGTGTCCTCAACTCACTGTTAGGAGTTGTGGGAATCCCTCCCTTAGATTTACTCCACCAAAGTTCTGCCGTATTCATCGGCATGAGTTACAGTTTTCTCCCCTATATGGTGTTAATTCTTTATGCCTCATTAGAGAAACTTGATAAACGCTTATTAGAGGCAGCCGCAGATTTAGGGGCCAATCCCATTGAAGTGTTTTGGAAAGTTACAGTCCCTCAAACCTTATCGGGAATTGCTGCCGGTTCTTTGCTAGTCTTTATCAGTGGTTTAGGGGATTTCGTGAATCCCGAATTGCTCGGGGGGGCTTCCAGTATGACCGTTTCCCGGTTAATTTATGATCAGTTTCTGGGAGTGGCACGAGACTGGGGATTTGGTTCGGCCCTAAGTATGGTATTAATTCTAGCGGTGAGTGTGGCGATCGCTGGTTTAATTCGCTTTGGCGAAGCCACTCCTAAAAAATAACAGCTTTAACCCCCGACAAAGGGTGCATTGAAAAGTCTAGGTAATGCTTGCGTGGTGAAATTGCATGACAGAAACGAGGCTCAAACAGGAGGAGATTCCGGTAGATATGTTAAAAAGCCAGAGTCGAATTAATATCTCTTGGCAGATAGCATTTGCCGGGTCCATGTTTTTTTTCATGTACCTCCCGATTTTGGTACTGGCATTTTACAGTTTTAATGATTCTCGCTACAGTGCGAGCTGGGAAGGATTTACCTTAAAATGGTATTTCACCCTCTTTCAGGATGAAGCCATTCTCAAAGCCCTGAAAAATAGTTTAATGGTGGGGTTTTCGGCCATTATTATTGCAGCAGTTGTCGGAACATTAATGGCGGTTGGTCTATCCCGATATCGATTTCGAGGGAAGAGTTTGTATTTGGGAATATCCTATTTACCCCTGATCATCCCGGATATTGCGATCGCAGTTGCTACTCTGGTCTTTTTAGCCGCAGTCCAAATTAACCTCAGCATTTGGACGATTATCGCCGCCCATATTGTCTTCTGTCTTGCCTATATTGGGTTAGTCGTTTCTACTCGCCTCAGCGACTTAGACCCTCACCTAGAAGAAGCTGCCTTAGATTTGGGCGCGACTCCCATTCAGTCTTTTATGCAAGTGTTACTCCCCCAATTGATGCCGGGAATTGTCTCCGGTTGTCTGTTAGCCTTTGTCCTGAGTTTGGATGATTTATTAATTGCTTCATTCACCTCCGGGGGGGGTGCAGTGACCCTGCCAATGGAAATTTTTGGGCGGATTAGAACCGGGGTGAAGCCGGATATTAATGCCTTGAGTGTAGTGTTGATTTTGACCTCCGGGGCGATCGCTTTTCTAGGAGAGTTCATCCGCTCTCGGAGTGACCAGAAGTAAGTCAGAAAAAGCCTCAAAATTCATGGCAAAGTCATTTGTCCTTGGTCCTTGGTCAAATGACAAATGACAAATGACAAATGACAAATAACCTGAGTTTCAATCTGATGAGTGACTCTCTAGACCCCGCTAATTCTCAACCCAATCCCCTCCCCGGTAAGACTCCCACGGCACCGGACCCTGTAATGGATGCACCCTCCTGGGTAGACTTACGCCGTTATGATCAGTCGTGGTTCGATCGCGGCAAGTCTGGCGGGTTTATCTTGCTGTGGTGGTTGGTGCAAGGGGTCGCTTTCCCCTTGAGTCCTCATTTTGCCCACGGATTTCGCCGATGGTTGTTGCGGCGATTTGGTGCAGAAATTGGGACTGGGGTGTTGATCCGTCCCCGGGCGCGATTTACCTATCCTTGGAAAATCGCGATCGGGGACTACTCCTGGATTGGGGATGATGTGGTGTTATATAGTCTCGATCGCATTTCTGTCGGGCAGCATTGCATCATTTCCCAAAGAAGCTACCTCTGTACCGGCAGTCATCGTCTCGACGACCCTACCTTTAACCTAGAGACTGCACCTGTCGAAATTGGCAATGGGGTATGGGTTGCCGCAGACTGTTTTATCGCCCCTGGGGTAAAAATTGGCTCCAATGCGGCGATCGGTGCTCGCAGCAGTGTGTTTACCAATATGCCCGAGGGTCAAATTTGCTTTGGCAGTCCCTGTCGTCCCCGCTATCCCCGCAAGGTTGCGGAAAAACCCAGTCAGGAATGAGAAACCGGGTTTCTTTCCTAATCTTTGCTCCTTGAACTTAATCCGGGCATAAACCCGGTTTCTGGTCCTTGAAAATTGCGTAAAAACTGGTTTTCTGGTTTATATGGAATGCGGTTGGAATAGGGCTTTAAAAAAAAGTTGAGCAATTGTAGGGTGGGCAATGCCCACCGAATGGAGGTGGGCATTGCCCACCCTACTGGGTTTTTAGGTTACTTTAAAAAAAAGTTGAGCAATTGTAGGCCCTTCGACAAGCTCAGGAGGCAATGCCCACCGAATGGAGGTAGGCATTGCCCACCCTACTGGGTTTTTAGGTTACTCATTCATATTCCGATAGGTGGCAACAGCAGAGGGGGAAATGCGGTTGAGATAGCGGAAAATCCAGTATTTAAAAACCGTATCCAGGATGACGGGGAAGGTAGCAATAAAGAGATAAATAAAGTCTCGACTTTCCGGCAGTCCCAGATGGTGCGAAATGCCTTCGAGGACAATTTCCCAGCCATGAGGGGAGTGGAATCCGACAAAGATATCCGTAAATAAGATAATGATGAAGGCTTTAGCACTGTCACTCAAGCCATAAACGATATCATCAATAAAGGATTTAAGACTTTCAATTTCGCGGCGACTGTTATAAATAACTAAGCCAAAGGCAGCGAAGGAAAATAGGTCAGAAAAAATATTTTTAATCGCATCACTACTGCGATAAGTGTATCGTTTGGCGACTTCTAAGGCTTTGAGTTTGATTTGCTGCTGAACGTCTTCTTCGGATAAATGTTGGGGAATTCTGCCGATAAATTTGAGTTCTTCTCTCTCTGGTCCTTCTAAATTTTCGAGTTGGGTGGCTAGGAGTTCCTCAAATTCCAGCAGTTCATGGAATTGGGTTAATTCCATTAAGGCTTCTTCTTTCATATCGACATTGAGGAATATTTCCGCTTGGCTGCCAATGAGGCGATCGTAAATTGGACCCACGACAAAGTTTTTAGCAACTTGTTGGGTGAGTAGGGGAATTAAAATTAACAATAATATAAATTTGAGAGAAACAATGGTTTTAGTTTTAGACAGGCGAAATTCTTGGACCACTTCATCTTCGGCTTTGGGGTCCAATTCTCGCTTGAGGCGGTCCAGGGTTCTTAAAATCGACCGGGGTAGGAAGCTGGTTTGTCCAGCAAGGGAGCCTATTTCTTTGGTTTCTGGTTCCGGGTCTGGAATGGTCTCTTCTAGGGCAGGGAATGGCTTTTTCTTGCCCTTTAAACGGCCTGATTTTGGAACGTCTAAGGTGTAGGGAGGGGGGGATTCCGCTAGGGTGCGAGTTGTGGGCAGATCGGAGGGCGTAGGTTGTACTCGGTTGCGGGTATATTTAGCGGTGACTTCATCAATAAAACTAAGTTTATCTAAAATTAAAGATTGAGAGGGTTGAGATAAACTGAACTCCGGGGTTGACAGTCCATTATCTTCGGAAGAGACGACCCGAACCGGGATGGAGTCATCAAAAGGCCGATCGCCTAATTTGGATTGTTTATAAATCTCGACAAAGGAACGACTATTTCTAAATTCTCTTAATCGCAGCTTGATAATACTTAAATTTCTTTTTAAATCGGCTTCATGAACTGAAAAAACATTCTGACCATAACTAGAATTTTCTGGAGAAATCCGTTGATTATTAAAATATTTTTTTTCAATTTCCTGAATATTGACTGCCGCTTGATAGGCCAACTCCAGGGAGCGAGTCGGGGTTTCCAGTAGCCATTGTTTAATGGAATTAAAAAATCCTGCTTGATTAGAAGAATATTTGTTTTTTTTCATACCCCTTGTTTACTCGAACCAACCGAGTACAATTTGACTAAGACTGACTCGAACTATTCCGGTGAAAATCCTTTTGCTTTATCCAGTTTAGGCTGGTTTTCCCGGAATCCAAGCGGGAGTTTGCATCAGGTACGATGGTGTTTGTAGACCCGAGAGTTCACCGATTCTGTTGCCGGGAGGCTTGGCGATCGCCCCAGGATCTGCCACCCTTGAGGTACTATCCCCTCGGGCAAGCAATAATGAAACCAGAGACCTCGCGCAAGCAACCGACAGTGGTGGTATGTTAACAAATTTGGTGGAGGATTAGGGGTGGGTACAGCGTCAATTTGGATCATCGGATCGACTGGCAGTGGCAAAACGGGTCGTCTGGTTCAGGAGTTGTGCAACTGGGTTGACTCAAATGGGGACCCAAACAGCCCGCCCCTGAATCACAACCGGACTGCTGCTGCTGAGTCCAACGCCGGGACAGGACGACAAAGAGGCAGGCAGAAACAAAATAGCTTAATCTCTCAGACAATACCGCGATCGCTCCGGTTGGGACAAGATGAACCGCCTTTGTTAGTCTTTGCCGCTACGGGAGACGATCGCATTCCCCTAAACGATCGCATCCTCCATGCCACCTCGGGACGCTATCCCATCGACTCCTCCACCCCCCTAGCCTTTTTCCAACGGGAAGTTCTGCTATTTTGGCCTCTGCTGATTCAACAACTCAATCTCAGGGCCGAATTTCCCCTGCGAGTGCGCCCAGAAACTGAGCAAGAGTTAGCAACTCGCCTATGGAGAGATGAATTAGACTCCGGACGCTTGCGCCAAGAGGGAGTCAGCGAATATCGCATGGTCCGTCGGACGTTGGACTTGTTGCAACTGGCGGCATCCAGTGGCAGACGCCTCGAAGATGTTCCGGTAATTTTACAAGAAGGGATTGAGGATCCGACTGGGGATCTAGACCTTTGGAACTGCATGGGGGAAGTATTGCTCAAATGGCGCAGGTGGTGTCTCCAAAGGGGTTTACTCACCTACGGCATGATCACCGAATTGTATTGGCGGCATTTACTCCCGAATCCCACCTACCAGGACCATTTAATCCCTCGCTATCCCGGGTTATTTGCCGATGATGTGGATGAGTATCCCAAAATTGTCCGGGATTTGTTTGAGGTTCTGCTGGATGCGGGAATTCCCGGAGTCTTTACCTACAATCCCCAGGGCTCTGTGCGTCAGGGATTAGGGGCGGATCCCGATTATCTGGAAGGGTTAGCATTCCGTTGTCAGCAACAGCAGTTGGACCAGGTTAGCGGATTGGCGGGGAAGTTGGGGAAAATGGCCCTGCAAGTGATGGAAGACCCGACGGTGTATTTAGAGGAAATGGAGTTGGGGGAATTGTCTCTGCCGGTGGGGTCGATTCAAACGACTGCCCGATCGCAACTGTTGCGACAAACCGGGGAGGCGATCGCTCATGCGGTGCATACCGGCAAGGTTAAACCGTCTGAAATTGCTGTAATCGCCCCCGGTTTAGATGCGATCGCCCGCTATAGTCTCCAGTCCATCCTCACCAGCAAAGGAGTTCCAGTCCAATCCCTCAACGAACAACGACCCCTCGCCACCGTCCCCGTGATTCGCGCCTTACTCACCCTCCTCGCCTTGGTTTATCCCGGTCTGGGACGCCTCGTAGACCGGGATAGCGTCGCTGAAATGCTCGTCGTCCTCAGTCGTCGTCCCGACTGGGAATCCCTGAAAGAGACAGAGGAAGGCCCAAATCTCCTCCATCCTGCCTCCTTTTTGATTGACCCAGTACGCGCTGGATTATTGGTGGATCATTGCTATTCTCCCGCCACGGAACAGCCGAAATTGTTACCCGTGACGGCATTTCCTCGCTGGGATCGTTTGGGATATCGGGCAACCACGGTTTATCAGGAGATTTTGGACTGGATCGAAGAGAGGCGATCGCCGCTAACCAGTCCCATCGCCTTGCTAAACTTGGCTATTCAGAAGTTTTTAGGCAGTTCCAGCAGTTTGCCTGCGGACCAAATTGCCGCCCTTCGTGAGTTAATGGAAACCGCCCAACATTATTGGGAGGTAGATGGACGGTTGCGCCATTGTGGGGAACAGGATGCGCCGGATTATGTAACCGTGGGTCAATTTATCCAACTGCTTCGCAAAGGCACAATTACCGCAAATCCCTTCCCAGTGAGTGCCTTCGCCGCCAAACCCGATTATGTCACCCTGGCAACGATTTTCCAATATCGGGCGGCGCGACAGTTTCACCGTTGGCACTTTTGGTTAGATATTGGTTCACCGTTATGGTCTCGCGGAGGTGCTGCGAGTTTGTTTGCTGCGCCTTTATTCTTACAAAGTTGGTCCGGTGACCCTTGGACTCAGGAGGAGGCAATTCGCAATGATGAGGACCGATTGCAGCGGATTATCCTAGATTTATTGGGGAGAGTAGGCGATCGGCTGATTCTCTGTCACAGCGATTTAGCAACGAATGGTCAGGAACAAACCGGCCCTTTATTATCAGTCTTAAATGCCTGGGTCCCCTTGGAGGAGTAACTTTCCCCTTCCCCCGTTCGTAGTAACGACTTCAGTCGTTTCCAAGTTTCTGGGGGAAAAGAAGAATGAATATTCCCCGTTTGTAGTAACGACTTCAGTCGTTTCCGGGTTTCTGGGAAAAAATAAGCCTAAATATTCCCTGTTTGTAGTAACGACTTCAGTCGTTTCCGGCTTTCTGGGGGAAAAGAAGCATGAATATTCCCCGTTTGTAGTAACGACTTCAGTCGTTTCCGAGTTTCTGGGGCAAAAGATAACGACTGAAGTCGTTACTACGAACTCAGAAAGAAACGACTGAAGTCGTTACTACGAACTAAGAGAAGATAACGACTGAAGTCGTTACTACGAACTCAGAAAGAAACGACTGAAGTCGTTACTACGAACTCAGAAAGAAAGAGAACGACTGAAGTCGTTACTACGAACTAAGAAAGAAACGACTGAAGTCGTTACTACGAACTAAGAAAGAAAGAAATGACTGAAGTCGTTACTACGAACTAAGAAAGAAAGAAACGACTGAAGTCGTTACTACGAACTAAGAAAGAAATACTTTCTTTTGTTTGTAGTAACGACTTCAGTCGTTTCCGGATTTCCGGAGTCAAAGAATTAATAAAACAATCCCTGACTTAAAGCATGGATAATTCCCCTAAGACATCCAGACGTTTATAGGGATTGAGGGTGATATGGGTTTCTGAGAGGGTCTCGGCGATCGCCGGGTCGATCCAACCTAATTGTTTCAGCAGGTGAATCGCTACGGCGTATTTGGCCCGTTTGCTGCCATCCATGACTTTGATGGCTAAACCCATGCCTTCCCCTTCTCGTCCGATGCAGAGAACGCCTTCGGCACCGCCTTTGCTGACCAGTTCCCCTTCGCTTAAGCGCATCAGTTCGGTATCGAACTCTCCCGGTCCTGAAATCAAGGCGGGATGATGGGTCATGGCACGGACGATGCGTTCCATATCGACGTTATCCCCCGAACACAAATGGGCGTACAGGGAGGCCATCTGCCCTAATTCCATCAGATAGGTGGGTGCTGTACAGTCATCCCGGGCACTGATGAACTCTTCGGCAGGCATTCGCAGCAATTCAGCGACTTTGGTGATAATCAAGCGCTGCACCGGGTGATTCTTCTGGGTATAGGTTTCCAGGGGAAAATTGCGCTGTTTGCAGACGGCTAACATTCCGGCGTGTTTGCCGGAACAGTTATGGCTGAGGGGACTGTCTTGGCCTGGGGGGGTGGGACAGTGGAGGGCGGTGGTATCGACGTCACAGCGCCAGAGGACGTTAAAGGCTTGTCGCGCTTGTTCGATGGTTCCTTTGTGGGAACTGCAAATAATGGCGAGGTCGCGATCGTTGAGCCCGAAGCGTTCTAGGGTGCCGGTGGTGGTCACTGCTAGGGCTTGAAAGGGTTTGAGGGCGCTGCGGATGAAGGCGGTGGTTTCTGAGTTACCGGCAACGGACAAAACCCGCCCTCGGTTGTCACAAACGACGGCCTGGACGTGATGGACTGATTCAATAATTCCTTCGCGCAGCAAGCGGACTTCGAGGGCTGCTGCTGCGGTACGTTTTCCCATTGTCATGGGTTAAATATTATGCCTTATTTGGATAGAATGGGTCAATGTTCAGGGTCAGTCGGTCCCCTGTCTCGGGTAAGACGCGGAACGAACTGCCCTGTACTGCCTTGTTTATAACGAATCCGGGTATGAAAAGTCGTTTTTCTATCTTACTCTTAGCCCGCGCAGGGCTCTGGTGAGCACCGTCGAACCACGGGCTTCGTCCGTATAGCCCCAGCCTTTAGGCTGCGGGTTGTTGCAGACGCAGGAGTACCGGATTCGGTATTATACCAGATTCCATAGCACCGCACCGAGGAGGACCAAGATGCCGAGGATGGCAAAGGTTCGATGCAGGCGATCGAGGATGGGTTGGATTTGATGGCGGACGACGAGGCGATCGCGGGTTAAGATTTCCGGGGTTTTGGGCCAGGTTTGACCGTCGTACCAGCCGGATTCTTCATAGAAGATGGTGGCATTGAAGAGGCGATCGCGCACATAGCGCCACCCAAAGTAGAGTCTCAAGAGCAATAAGGTCAAAATGAATCCACCACCCCCGGTACTTCCGAGGATAAACTGACCCAAGGCTTTGGCGGGAGGAAAACTGGCTGCTGCCACGGGAGCACAAACTGCCACGGACAATCCCAAAATCCAGGCCATTTTACTCAAATAGCCTTTGAGATCACGGGTCGCCCAGCTAAAAAAACAGGACTCCTGAAGCTCTTGATATTCATTGAGCGGTTGCCAATCGGGAGGTACTGGGCAGGCGGACACAGATGAAACCCTCATCGCTATTTCTTATGGTGTGCCATTGAGTTCGGCACTCAGGTCTAGGCGTTCGCCATGTCCCCAAAATGCCTCTAAATTGTAATACTCCCGTTCGGTGGGCATCAAGATATGCACGATTACGTCGCCATAGTCTTGAACCAGCCAACTGCCATGATACTGCCCTTCGACTCTGCGCGGAACCCGTTGACACTCTTGTTCGGCTTGATGGGCAATTGAATCGGAAATGGCCCGGACCTGCACTCGGGAATAGCCGGTGACGATAATAAAGTAGTCGGCGAGATAGGAGACTTCCGACACCCGCAACACGATTAGATCGCCACCTTTGCGGTCATCTGCGGCCCTGGCGATCGCCACGGCTAAACGGTAGCTTTCGGAGTCGGTTTCGGTTTGAACGGTTTCTCGGGTTAAGGCGCTAGTCGATTGAATCGAGGAAGAATCTGTCATTCACTCTCCATTAGTTGTAGAAGTTTTGGGCGGGTTTAGTTGTTTATCTGGGAATTTTTACTCAATTTTTTGCTCAAAACACCGATTCTCTCGCTTGCTGAGAGTCTATATCGGATTGGATGAGATTTTTGAGTTCATGCTAACAAATTTTAGGCGGTAATGCGATCGCTTGCGGATGCTCTTTGGATCCGCTGCTGTTGTTTGCTCTGCTGCATGGCCCAATTGCGGGTTAATATCGTCCGAGGATGAATCATCCGTTGCTGTTCAAGGAGGTGGCGCAAGCTGTAGTCCCCGGTGTGCCACACTGCTGCTACGAGATTTTCCAAGCAGGTTTTCCGCAACTGTTCGAGTTCTGCGCTAGTCCCTCGTCCTGGTTCTAAGGTATCGGCCAGATAAACAACACAACTGAGTGGGCTCATCTGGGGCCGGCCCAGGGTATGATTGCGAATGGCCTCTAAAATTTCTTCGTCTTCTACCCCAAATTCATCTCTAGCGACGATCGCACTCACATCGGCGTGTAATAGATGCGGTTCCCCAGCCAATATTTCATCCAGTTCTAAGCCCTCGGTTCGGGCCATTTGCAATAATCGCTGAGGTTTAAAATATTTGGCTAAGTCATGCATTAACCCGGCCTGTTTTGCTTTTTCCACGTCGAGTTGATGATGTTGAGCGAGTTGGCCACAGAGTTGTTCGACGCGCACAATATGGTGCAGTCGGGGGGGAGTGACGTGATGTTCTAACCAGGTTAAGATGCGATCGCGCATAACGTTTTAAATCTCCTGTTAAATCTCCTGCCGATGATCCGACCGTTTATGCTTTCTTTTGCGGAGGGCGATCGCCTCTTCAAACAAGGCTTCATATTTATTTAAAGTCTCCTCAAAGGCATAATGGGCGATCGCATACTCTCGACCTTGCCGCCCCAAAGCCTCGGTTTTTTCCAGGTTTTTATACAAATCTAAAATCGCATTCGCCAGGGCTTCCGGGTCTTCCGGGGGCACAACTATTCCCCCTTCACTATTTTTAATCGCTTTCGCTGCGGTCCCCGTGGCTGGCACTGAACCCACAATTGCTCGCCCACTTGCCAGTAATACCGGAATTTTTGAGGGCATATTAAACCCAATGACATTATGCTTTTGCAGCACTAGCCCCACATCGATCCCCCCCAACATTTCTGGCAGGGTTTCTCTGGATTGAAACGGCAACAAGGTGACATTATCCGCCCCAAACATTTCACAATATTCTCTCACCCGCCCGATGGCTTTCTCTTCCCCCACCACCACAAAGGCAATATCGGGAATATGGGTCAGTCTCCCCGCTGCTTTGATTGCCGTGGGCAAATCCTGGGTTAGGGCAATATTTCCCGAATACAGCACCACAAATTTCCCATTCAGGTGATGCTGATTCCGAAACTTATTATCCTCTTTCGGTAACGGCTTAATGAAATTTGTATCCACCCAATTCGGAATTAAGGCAATTTTCTGGGCTGGTACGGATTTCCCTAACAAATTATCCACAAATCCCTCAGCAATTACGCTGATTTTATCGGCACTGTGGCAAGCAAATTTTTCTAATTCCGTAAACGCTCGAATCACCTTTTTATTTTTCAGCAACCCCACATGAACCGCAGCTTCATGTTGAATATCCTGAATATTTAAAACCACCGGACAGCCAGTAATTCGCCCTAATAAGGTCGCAGGAATGCAGACCGGCAAGGGTGGAACCGTTGCCAAAATAACCTCGGGACGCCACCCCGTTAATGCTTGCGGAAAACTATTCAGGACAAAACTGCCATCGAGTAACACCCGGTCTATTAAGGACGGTTCCGGGCGAATATACACCAAACTGCGTTGAATTTTTACGCCGTTTCTATCTTCATTAAAATACCATTTGCCCTGATATTCTGGGTAAATGCGGCGTTCTGGATAATTAGGCATCGCGGTGACGACGCGGACTTCATGGCCTCGATTCACCAGTCCTTCTGCCAATTCGGTCATTAAAGGAGCGATACCGATCGGCTCAGGATGATAGTTGTAAGAATAAATCAGAATCCGCATAAAATGAGTGGTAGTCAAGGGAGTGCTGTTTTAATCGTTGGGGAAAATGCCCATCACTCTGAATTTCTGGCGTCTTCAAGATTCCCCCCAATAGAAGACATTTTACCCAGACCCGGGGGCAATCGAACAACATAGACAAGGAATACACTTGATCCAGGAGCAACCTGTGAGGGTCATTGTACTCACAATTTTCATTTCAGCCTCGTCAAGGATCCCTGAGTGGAAACCATTCCAGGGGTTGGGTCAGATTGCAGCTCAAACATAACTTGTTTTTGCATCGATGATATCCCGGAAAGATTTAGATCCATTCAGTTGTTTTTCCGCTTACGGAACGGCTCCTGTGGTTGGCATCTTTTATATCCCCTCGTTGGTAGTTGCACACCTAGGTGATTGGACCCCATATTCGTTTGGGTTACCCTACAGATGATTTTATTATATTATAGTCACAAAAATACAGAGGCAACACCCACCCCATCATCTAGCCGCATCCGGGTCTATCCTGAAGATGATTGCCGTTGAGGAGTGGAAAATTGGTTTAAATTTCGGTTCACCACCTCTTGCCTGGGCCTTTTTTTAGCTTCGCGAAATCACCTGGGTGCTTTTAGCCCTCCATCCTCCATCCCGATCCAGAACCCTGAATCCTGATTTAACCTCCCACTCAATCGGTCTAACTTCTCCTGACTTGTAATTTGCCAATTTTAAAGTTGACTACGGTGGAAAACCCCGAAACTATGAAGTAAAAAAAGCGAATTACCCATCCTCGGCCCGCGTACAAATAGCCCACCAATTCCGGACTTAATCTAGTAATTCGAGCAAATCTAGCCTTGCTTTTTATCTCTAGTTCTTCTAATTCTATCATTTCTTTTTCTCGGACGGGCAACGAGGGTGATTTAGCGGTATAAATATAATATCCAATAAAGCCATCTTGTTGAGGGGTAGATTGTCTCAAAAAGGAATTGGTGATTAACTCTGCTTGATTATAAGAAATATTTTCTTGAGCAGAAAACAATTGAACCCAGTTATAATATTTAAAAATCGTGCCGGTACTAAACATTAAGGGAACTAATACTGCTAAGGTTAAACCACTGACTCGGGAGGCAAAGTAACGGGGTAACAGAATGGTGGCCACGCCAAATCCCATGCCCAAAATCCCAAATACAATGATATTCAAAAGTTCCATGATTTCTAGGCTTAAAAGTGCGTCGCCTATGAGGGGAATTTGATAGACTAGAGCATCCCCAAGCAGAATGGAGATAAATTTGATGACCAATGCGATCGCGACGACTGCACAAGTCACTAAAAGATACAGCAAGGTGCGGCCCAAAAGTTTTAGGTAAAGCATTGGCTCTCCATAAGAGTCAGAAATACAGGCTGATAATAACATTTTGCACCTTTGGGATTGTTGGGGGCATCTTTACGGAACGGCCCTCTCTCGGTTTACCCTTCAACTCCCTCCCCCCTTGACAGCACCCTAGCACCACCTTGAAGCCAGGGTGGAGCCTCTACCCTCGTCGGGATGATAATTCGTTATGGCAGGTTTACGGTAGGTTGATCACAATATTTCATATCGTTAATTGCCAATTGTTAATTTTTCGGCCATTTGTCAGGATTCTGTAACGAAATGTTGCGGTTTTCAACACTATAGGTTAAGTTATATTACAGAGACTTGACTAAATAGGAGTTTTCTGAATCATGGATGATACAAAAGCAAAATTCGGATTTACAGAGTTCGCCGAAACCTGGAATGGTCGTCTGGCAATGCTAGGTTTTGTGATTGGTGTGGCAACTGAGTTTCTGACGGGACATGGCATTCTGTCTCAGATCGGACTCATGTAACTTTTTAAAATATTTTTCTTTCCTTCCTTCTGAGAGAATCAAGCGAACAACCTGATGCCTGAAAGTACCCAAACTACTTTCAGGCACTTTTTTGTCCGGGGAAGGGGTTACCCTCAATCTAATCTGCTTTCCGGGAGGGCGATCGCCCCGGGTGTGACTCAATCACCGTCCGCGTTATCCATCCCAGGGTCCTCGGATTCAAAAATTGCGCCTAGCTTAATCAAATCCTGTTTCAGAGATTCGGAAACACCGATCGCCTGAGCAAATCGCGCCCGATCGCAAATCACCCCAGTCCACTCCACGCGACTGACATCGGCCCCCGTTAAATCAGCATCGGTTAAATTCCCCCGACTCAAATCTGCATTTTTAAGAACTGCATCCACCAAACAGATCCCCGAGAGATTTGCCCCCCGCAGATAAGCTGCCGTAAAATTAGTCCGACGGGCGATCGCATTCGTCAGATTAGCCCGATTTAAGTTCGTGCGTAAATCCGCATCAGTCAAATTAGCCCCACAGAGGTTAGTCCGGTTGAGATTGGCATTAGTTAACTGAGCGTGAGATAAATTCGCCCCAGCCAAATTCGCACTGGATAGATCCGCCAATTCCAGATATGCATTGCTAAAATCGGCATTTGCCAACTCAGCACGACTCAAATCGGCATAATGGAAATCGAGATTGCTTAAATTACTCCCAGCAAAATCCTCTAGGGGATTGAGTCCCAGACTCTGGGCGATCGCCATAAAATCATCGCTTTTAGTTTCAAAAAACAAAAAGCGGGCAATCTCCAAGAGACGGTCCTGGCAATCCCGCGCCCGATCGCCCTCCCCGAGGTGCTGATAACCGATTTTTAACTGGTAGAGGAGGTGACCCTCCAAAGTTTTATCCCCCATTTCAATCGCGATCGCCATCCGGCGTTGTTGATAGGCGATCGCCAATTCATACTCTCCCAGAGTCGAATAAGCCGTTCCTAAATTTAACAGAGCATTCCCCTGTCCCTGGAGGTCCTCCAGATCTTCAGCGATCGCCAAATGCTGCTCGTAACAGCCCACTGCCGCTGTCACATCTCCCAGGGCCTGATAAGCCGCCCCCATATTCCCCAGGGCCGCCCCTTCCCGAGCTCGTTCAACGGTTTCTCGATAAAGAGTCACCGCCTGACGCCAACACTCCAGGGCCGCCTCAAACTCCCCCTGCTGATATTGGGCAATTCCTTGTTTTAGCAGTAAATCTCCTTCAATCGTCATGTTCATCCCTTAAGCATCAGGTTAACGAGGGAGCAATTCACTCTTAAATCAAACCGTTCAACGATGTTCGGGCCTTGTCAAGGCTCAAAAATAGCGCCCCTTGCCTTGAGGTCCCGTTCCATTTCCGCAGATAAACCCGAATCCAGCTTGAAACGAGCTTGATTCACATTAGCCCCAGTCAGGTTCGTATTGGTGAGATTGGTCATGACTAACCCCGCCTGATGCAAATCAGCCCCGGCTAAATTCGCCCCAGACAAGTCTGCATCACTGAGATTGGCATTACTCAAAGAAGCCTCTTGCAGATTGGCATTTTTGAGGGAGGCCCCGCTCAAAGAAGCCAGGGCCAAACTGCATCGATGGAGGTCTGCACCGGATAGATTGGCATCGCTCAACAGTGCACCACTGGCATCAGCCCCGGCTAATTTGGCCCCAGCCAAGTTCGCTTCACTTAAATCAATATCACTCAGGTCAGCACCGCGCAATTTTACCCCCGGGAGTTCGGCACCGCTGAGGTCTAGTCCCTGTAAGTTACAACCCCAGAGTTTGGCCCCGGCAAAATCCCGAGTAGGATCCATCCCGGCGAGTTTTGCCAGTTCGATAAAGTTATCGGTGGTGGCGTCTAAAATGGGGGCGATCGCCTCCACAATCGGGGACAAGTCTCGATGGGGGGGAGCCTCGGACACCGCCGTTGCTGCGGATGGTGAGCCAGTATAGTGTAGTTCGGTCCGGGTGAGGTGCGGTTGGAACTGACGTTCTACCAGCGATCGCGTCAGCAGTCGCTCTAGGATGCCATGTTGATTGGGATTGATATCATGGGGCCACAGTCCTTCCGACTCTACCATCAGGATATTCGCGGCAGTGACCTGGAATGTGGCTTGTACGCGCACCGGGGTTCCCCTGACTTGCAACCGGGCGAGTTTCAGAAGTCCTAAACTGCCTTTGAGAATGGAGCCATCCCCGGTAATGTCTAAAATCCAATGGGAAGGGGTTGGGGTCCCGGTGGTGACTTGACAGGAAATGGCCTGGGATGGCCCCGAGGCGATCTCTGCTAATTCGGTGAGCAAACCGACGCCCTCGGGGAGGGTCGCATTTTCCAGATTTAGGATCAGCTTGCCACCTGTCAACCCAAACTTAAAACGACCCCCGAGGACCTCTTGCCAGACTTCCTGAAAGTGTAGGGTCAAGTTCAAATCGAGGAACGCGGTGTCCTTGGGCGGATCTAGGATAGGGGTGCCGGTCAATTCAATAGACAGGCAATGGAACTGTGGACGATCAGAAGATGGTTGTTGCATAACCCAGGCGCGAACGATCTGCTTCGGAATTTGCCTAAGCTTTTACCGTATCACGACCTAGGGCATCCCATCTCAATTTGCCAGAAAACCATGAGAGGGCGATCGCGGATCCGGTTCAACCCCCCCCAAAAAATTAAGGGCCCTGCTTTTGAATTAAAGCAGGCCCTTATTGGAGGTTGATGCAATTTAATAGTCGAATTCAACGGGCTAATATTAGCGAGACGAATCAGAGGCTCTCAGAATTTTTGTCGCGATCGTCGGTACAGTATCGGATTAATCTTCACGATTCAGACCGACTGTTTCGGATTAGCTCATTGATGCGCCATTGCTGTTATAAGGCTGACAAGCATTAGACTGGCATTGGTCCGCATTGCTTTTCCAGCATTCGCTCTCGTCTAAACCAATTTCTTCCGCACTTCGGGTCAACATCGATTGCTGGCGATTTTTGGCGAGATGTTGATGACGATTCATTCTGGCGCGAGCTAGATCTTCAGACATTGGATTATTCTCCTTTTTTTATCGGTGAAATTGTACAAAAAAAATGATTGATGTCAAGGACAAGGGGACTGACTTAGCTCATCGTGGATTTAGAGCGGTCATAAGAGGTCCTGAAGTCAGAAGGGGGTTTGCCTTGAATGGTGCTGGAATAGTCGTCGGGATCCAGTCCGATTTCAGCGGCGCTCCGGAATAACATGGATTGCTGACGGTTTTTGACCATTTGATGGTGACGCATCATTAACGAACGAGCTTGATCTTGTGCAGTCATTTGAGTAGCCTCCTGGTTTTGTTCGAGGGATTTTTTTGGGGGGAGTTTTTTCTCCTGTTTTTACTATAAATGATAATTCTGTAAAAAATGCTACAAAACGGCGGATTTTAACAAAACTTTACACAAATCTTTGGGATCACTGGAAAGTCTTGTCAATAGGGCGATTCCGGTGGGGGACTGTGATTAAGTATTGCTGTGGGTTAACTTTTCTTGTGATTTGGGGAGGTTGGGGGGGATGGGGGAGATGGGGGGAAGGGGTTACAAGAGTAGGTTTTTTACGTTTCCGGTCCCCTCCCCTTGCCAAGGGGAGGGGACCGGACTCTTGTAAGTGGGGGGATGGGGAAGACAACCGGGTTTCTTGAGGAAATCTGTGGCAGTTCTTCACAAATCTTGGACAGAAACCTGGTTTCTTGTCCTGGGTAGGGCATCGGGGACTGACCCTGGGCCTAGGGGGAGAGTTGGGTGACTTGTTCTTGCGCGTAGAGGAGATTGATCTGGTATTCGATCGCCTTGGACTGGGCGGTGGAATAGTCTCGACTCTCTTCTGGGACCGATTCCATTAGACCGATCGCCTGTTGCCACTCCTGAGTAACCTTGATCCAGTCTTCCTGGGTTTCCGCCCATTGGGTCAAACTGGCGGCACTCATCGCCTGATTCACTGCGTAGCGGAATATTTCCTGGGGTTGGGGCGGGGGAGAAGGGGTTTGGACTGGAGGTGGAGGGGGCGGTAAGGGGGTGTTGGTGACCGGCATTGGGAAGAGTGGAGGCGGTGGCGGGGGTGCGTAAGCGATTTGGGTGACTTGGGTACGAGCGTAGGACCCATTGGTTTGGTATTCGATCGCCTTTTGTTCGGCAACCGGGCGATCGGGACTTTGGTCAGGGACTGCTTCCATTAGGGCGATCGCCTCGGACCACCAGAACTCTACGGTTTCCCATTCCGCCTGAGTCCTTGCCGATTGAGTCAGGGTCGCTGCGGTCATCGCGGCATTCACCCCTTGGCGAAAGGCATCTTCCGGGGGAATGGCTGCAACTTCATCCCCTGGGGAGGGTGGAGAAAACATCACCGAGGGAGCAAAATGGGGAGTGAACCCTCCGAAGAGATAAAGAGCGGTGAAGGTGACCGAGGCGATCGCCACCGTCGTCAGGGGGATAGACATTTTGGAACGTTTAGATGCGATCGCCACAGAGGTTTGAGCCGTTTGAGGCGATCGAGCAGAAGACTGACAAAGCCAAACCGGAAGTTCCTTTTTTTCCCGGGATGGGTCAGAGAATCTGTCAGCAACTTGAGGAATTGAAGGGGGGTTAACCTGAGATGTTGCCACCTTTGTTACCCTTAAGGATTGGGAACGAACAGGTTCAGAGGGTTGAAACAGGGAATCTTGCCAATCACAATTAGGACAATTAAATTGGTGAGCGCTCGGCTTCAATCGGACCGAAGAGCCACAGCGCGGACAGGGAAAATGGTTAAATAGGGAATTGGAATCTGGCATTGATTCGAGGCGATCGCGGCAGGCAACTCGATCTCTTTTAGCACAATTTTCTGCCATTGGCAGAGCCAACCCAGGTCAAACCGTCGAAAAAAACCGGGTGTCTGAGGAGGAAATAGCGCATTTAATCTATCCTTAATACCCAGAAACCCGGTTTCTATGTAAGAGAAAATCAATTGACAATCCATTGTGATCAAGATAGATTACAAGGGACGATAAACCCGATAATTAATTTCTGGGAAAATATTATCGATCGCCTCAACCTTGGATAACCAACCGGAATCAATTTTGCCGATATTGATATCCTCATAAAGTTTGTGGAGACGCATCAAATGCGATCGGGTCCGCCGGACCGCATAAGGGACCATCGTCCCCGTCCGCATGATAAACGCCCAATCCGAAGACTGTGCCAGGAGCAATTCTCGGGCCGCTTGGTTGAGCGCACGCCACTCCAGCTCATCTGCCGGGTCCCGATGGCTTAACTCAATCATGCGTTCTGCCGCCTTATGTAAATGGGGGTAAACCCAGGTATTGGTTTCATTCAGCCAATACTCGTGGAACCCTTTATAACCCCAGCTAGACTGAGAAGGACGACAAACCTGCTGAGTGGGATTGTTGCGGAGGTAATCCGCCAGGTGGGTCATCTCGTAAGTGCCTTGGTCATACCAAGACTTGCGGAAGAGGTAATCAATGAACCAAGGGCCTTCATACCACCAGTGACCGAACAGTTCCGCATCATAAGGGGAGACAATAATCGGGGGGCGTTGCATGATGCCGTGGAGGTGTTCCACTTGACGGGCGCGGTTAAACATGAAATTGCCGGCATTTTCAGCCGACTTTTCCCGTGCCCAATAGGGGTCGTAAAGGGCTTTATCCCCTAAACCGAGACCGCGACCCGTGATTTTGTGATATTTAATCCCGACATTCTTGCGTTGACCGTTGGGCATGATATAGGGCTTGATATAATCATATTCAGCCTCCCAACCCAAATCCTTGTAAAATTCGCGATATTCGGGGTCACCGGGATAGCCGACCTCCGAAGACCAAACCTGTTGAGAGGATTCGTGATCGCGACCGAAAACCGCCACCCCAGACTCGGTAAAGATGGGGGCGTAGGTGCCAAATCGGGGACGGGGACGAGCGTAGAGAATACCATGACCGTCCGTGAGGAAATAGCGCAGACCGGCATCAGCCAACATTCGCTCCAAGCCTTCATAGTAGGCACATTCCGGGAGCCAGATGCCTTTGGGGGGACGACCAAAATTTTGTTCATAATGTTCACAGGCGACCTGGATTTGTGCCCAGACAGCTTGCGGGTACATTTTCATCAAAGGCAGGTAGCCGTGAGTGGCCCCACAGGTGATGATTTCCAGATTGTTGGAGTCTTGGAATTGTTTAAAGGCAGAGACCAAATCGCGATCGTAGCGTTCCCAGATTTGGCGGGTGTCGTTAAACTCATTGGCATAATGTTCCGCTAGATAGCGAATGTGACCATTATGCTTGTTATGCTCAATTTCCAGTTCAGCAAGTTCTTCGAGTTTAGCGAGGTGTTCCTCGTAACGGTCTTGGAGGAGGGGGTCCCGGAGCATTGACACCAAAGGGGGCGTCATACTCATGGTAATTTTGAAATCGATCCCATCCCGCTTTAGACCTTCAAATACTCGGAGTAAGGGGATGTAGGTTTCTGTAATGGCTTCATAGAGCCATTCTTCTTCTAAAACATAATCACTTTCGGGATGGCGGACGAAAGGAAGATGAGCGTGGAGGACGAGCGCAACGTAACCAATAGCCATAGTGTATTGTTTCTAGTGTAAGAGATAAAACTGACGGCAGCTTCAGACAAGTTTTCTATTAGGGGTCGAGAATGGAGTCACCTCCACCCTCTCCCATTCAGAACCGGACGTGAGACTTTCACCTCATCCGGCTCCTAGTTTAAATGCCCATTGTCATTGGTACGACTCGACGTTCTGAATGTCTTCAGCCGTCTTTTCATCGTGACAGTGCCGATGTAGTAACTGTAGATTTCGGTATTCATCTTTACCCCCCATTGAGAGTGGCTGGATGTGGTCTACCTCCATCAGGTCTTCGCTTGCGAAATATTGTCCGCAGCGTTTACATCGACCTGAGTGCTTCTTCAGCAGTTTTGCTACTCGCGTAGGAACATCTAATGAGGCTCCTCTTCTGGTTGCCCAATAACTCCAATTTCCATCATACGGGGATGCTTCTGGTTGAACCAGTTTATGCCTTGTAATTTGAGTGTAGGTATGTTTCCAAAGATAAAGTCCGTCTTTGGTTTGGAATAGCCAATTCTCATTTCTTTCCCTTCCGTTTCCGATTTTCACCGTTCCCTTATGGAAATAATTACTCAGATTCTCAAAGGATGCCTTTCCACATCTCGATACCGTCCATGCCCTCAGTTGTAGCCAAATGTTATAGTCCATCTGGCCGAAGGTTTCCATTGAAACAACCCCTGAGTAGTAATTGCTCCAACCTCTGATGATTGGGTTTAGCCTACTTATTAGGGTCGCTTGGGGTGAGGTTTTGTGAGTTTTGATTACACCCTTAAGCACTTCTCTGTGGGCTTTGACTGCTTTGGCGCTTGGCTTGATATGTGTTTTGTGACCTATGAGCCTTCTTCCTCCCCCTGTTTTCCCGGACTTGTATTTACTTACTGGGAATTGCCTGATGGTAAATCCAAGGAAGTCAAATCCAGGAGAGACATTTTGCCCGTTCACTTCGATTGCTCTAAGTGTGTGGCAGATTTTTGTCTTTTCAGGTTTAAGCTCCAAACCTATAGGCTTTAGCCAATTTTCCAAAGCTGTCTTGCATTGGTTAATGATTTCAATCTCGGGTGAGATTACTACGAAATCATCGGCATATCTGATTAAGGTGGCCTTAACAGCCCTGCCTTTCCTTGGATACAGTTCTTCAATTAGCCTAGCCATTCCATCTAATGCGATGTTGGCTAGGAGTGGACTTATTACCCCTCCTTGGGGAGTCCCGCTTGAGGTATCCTCAAATACGCCCTTGTCCACGACACCTGCCTTTAACCATTGTTTGATTTGACGTCGATGCTGTGAACAACAACCTAGTTTGGACAGAAGGTAATCATGGTTAATTTTGTCGAAACATTTGGTTATATCTGCATCCAGGACATAATAACTGCCCTGATTTATGGATGCGTAAATACGACCTATTGCATCGTGGGCACAGCGTCCAGGTCTGAACCCGTAGCTCGTCCCCTCAAACCGGGCTTCCCAATAGGGTTCCAAGGCTTGCTTAACCAAGGCTTGCTCGGCTCTATCTCTGATAGTCGGGATACCAATTGGGCGTTTTTCATCCCTCCCTGGTTTTGGAATCCATACTCGGATGAGTGCTTTAGCTTTGGTTTGTTTGCCAAGATTACTGACTAATTCAAAACGTTCTTTGGGTTTTAGGGATTTGACTCCATCTACCCCAGCCGTCTTTTTGCCTTGGTTATCCTGGGTCACTCTCCTGACCGCTAAGAGCCTTGCATAGTATGATGAGGTTAGAAGTTTTTGCAACCTTCTAGCTTTGGCATCCTGTCCCGATTTAGCCGCTTGGAAAATACGTTTTTGCAACTTAAACACTTTTCTTTGAACTTTTGTCCAAGGAATTGCATTCCATGTTTCCGTAGTCTTTAAACTCGTTTCAACCTTATCCATTGCTACTGTTATCTTTTCCTTGCATCTAAACCGTAACCTGTTAGCCTATCCACCTCATTACAAAGTGGCATTTGCTTTGGGTTACATCTTTACTCCGTGTGGCTTCCGCTTACACTTATCACTACTTAGATAATCGACCAAATTACTAAGAGCCGACACGGGTTTATAACGTTCCGTCTGTGTGGGTATTTCGCTTGACGGCTTGTCCTATCTCCCGGCGTACTTTTGAGGGTTTGTGTGGATGGTACATACAAATCTCCACCTTTCCGCTTATCCTTTTGGACGCAGTGTGTCATCCCATTTCACTGCTTAATCATTACGAGAGTTCAGGTCGGACATTCAGTTTCCTTAGCCATGAGCGATTGGCAGTGGTCTCGATTATGGTGTTGGGCTACCTCTTCGAGCCTTCCGTTCCCCGCTTCAATCCTAGGGTTGTGATTCCTAAAACTGGGGGTGGCTATCGCCGTTGCACCTGAATTGTGATTGTAACGAATTATTACAATACTCATCAGAACCCTGTGCCGTCCTACCTTGAGTCCCAATTAGGACCTCAATTGAACACACACAGACAGTTATGAGGCAGTCTCCGGAGTGGTCCCTTTATCTCAGCCGAGGGGCTAAGAACCTCACTGGGAAATTATTTCAGGCATTTCAGCCTTATTTGGTCCCCCAAACGTTTCGCACGTATGTGTAAGATTTTAGAATGAAAGAGGAAGCTATCAACCAATTGATTGAGGCAGATGAGAGAAAATTGTGATCTAAGTCGGAGTCAGATCAGCCCAGTTAGGTCCACCCCGGGGAAGAGAGTTTCTCATCGGAGGCACCATTACCCGGTTCTCTCTCGTCTCTGGCATCAAGAATGACGGAATCACTGGGGTTCCCCGGTAGAATTCAATCCCATTAAATTTCCCGGGAAGGGACAAGGAAGTTGGACAAATGATCGAAAAAATAGCTTTGGGACTCCTAGGTATGGCCGTCGGTGTGGTGTCTACGATGGTGTTGCTGACGACTCCAGTCCTGGCTCAATCCGTCGTTGAGGAGAAGGTGACACAAGAGAGTGTGATGTTGGCACAGGCCCGGAGATGGGCTGATGTCACCTTGAGATTGGAGGACCTGCCACGGGGTTTTACGGCAATGCCACCGGCTGAGTTAGCGAAGCTCAAAGAGGACCTCAGTCAAGATCAGATTGAGGTTGAGAATGTTTTTGCGTTTGTTGCACAGGAACAGTTTCAACTGATTATGGGGATAACCACGAGACTGGAAACGGCTCAACAACAGGCGGAATTTGACGAATTATTGCAGGATCCGGAAAAGTTGAAGTCATTGTTAGCAGAAAACCTCCAAGAGACCAACGTGCCTCCGCAAGCCTTAAATAATGTCAATAATATCGGCGATGCGGCGGCGGGTGTGAGCTTACAGATGGATTTGGATAACTTGTTAGCCCGCTTGGAAATTTTGGTCTTGCGGAAAAACCAGATGGGGGCGTTTGTTTTCGTGTTATATCGCGATGGTCAAAGACCCTTATATCCGATCGCTGAGGTAGGACGCCTACTGGCTCGCCGCACTCAAGAAGTGCAAACTCGGCGTAATTAGTGGCGATCGCTGTGGGCAATTGTTAGTTTGAATACAGACAGGATGACTGTGAGTAAGCTCAGGCGATTTCCAATTAAAGGACGGAGTGACATCCTGGGGCGATCGCCGGAGGAATCACGGAGTAATCACTCAGGTCAACCGGAAGACAGGTCCCGGTTTCAGGTTGCCTAAAGCATTGGCCTCCGAGGGTAAAGAATACCGGGGTTTTTCACAAAACAGCTAGGAAGTAGCAACAAATTCCATCGCTGAAACCCGGTTTCTTATCCTGTCTCTGCAAATCCTCGGCAGAGGTCCTAGAATGAGTCACGCCGAACCCGGACTGTGGCCAGGAAACAATCCACCCCGGTGCAAGGGGCTAAAAATTGCAGCGATTCCCCCAGCGATGGTAGATTTTAAAACAACTTTAGCCATCACATCCAGAATGATGACCGTAATAGAGTGCAACCGGAATCTAATATTGAAAAAATTGTCGAACGGATCTTCCTCACGCACCGCATCACGCGGGCCGATCAAAGAATCTTTATGATGACCCTGTTATCAAAGGATTCCCTGAGTTCAAAAGACAAAATGTTGATCGACCGAGTATTTGAGGCCCTACGCCAGGGATTGTTAAGGGTTGTAGATTAGACCCTGGGCAAAATCTTGAGCAGCCCCCCAGCCATTTTCCAAGGGGTTCCCAAACATCAAGGAACCCTGACAAGACCGGGGACAGTTGCCGAATCCTCCCAGCAGTCTCGGGGTTAAATCTAGGTCAAGTGGGCGGATTGTGGAGTTCACCTGGTGGCGATCGCCCGTTTGGGGTTTATACCGTGACCCCAGGACTGGAGGACCTCCAACGCTGAGTGGAGAGTTTTGAGAAAAAGGCGATCGCCAGGGTGACCCACCCCCACCCGGATCTCCCGACCTTTCCCCACCGGCCTAACCGAGGGCCTCGGTACAGTAGAGGGATAAAAAACCAGGTTTCTTGAGAAAATTTCTACTCAGCAGCCCCATATTAGGGCCAGAAATCCGGTTTCTTGCCCGTTTGATCTGCTCGCCAAACTGATGTAGTAGAGAAAGTCAAAGTTTGAGGTAAAATCCGATCTACCGACTAAGCTAAAGTTTCCCGTGGGTATTCTCGACAGTAAGATGATTTCAGAATCTACCTACCTCCTCCCATGCCCTTATTTAATGCACCGAAAGACCAAAAAGATCTCGCCAGAAAGGGCCAACCCGAGGCGATCGCTGCTGTAGTCAATCACGCGATTCAATCTCAAGGGATAACGGCAAAAGCCGTTCTCAAAGACGGTTCTTTGCTACTGTTGCTTGAATCAGAAACAGTTCCGGAGCCCACGGCCCTAGTTCCTTTCATTAAGAATGGTCTAACCGAGTTGGGGATTGAGTCAGTTCCTACCTTGAAGATTTACGGACGCAAAATCGGCGATCGCCTTCCCGCTTGGCAAGAAGAAATAGACATCGAACCCCCAGAAGACGCATTCGCCAGCGATGAGGATATGTTCGCCAGCGATGAGGATATGTTCGCCAGCGATGACGAGATGCTTGCCGAAGATGAGGATATGCTCGCCGAAGATGAGGACCTGCTCCCGGATGAGGAAGAAAGTCTGATGCCCGATGATGATTTAGAGGGTTCTGATGAAGAGGAGGGCGTAGACTACCTCAATGAGGATGAGGACGAGGACGAGGACGAGGACGAGGACGAGGACGAAGAAATCGCCTCGGGCAAACCCCAGGGCCAAAAATGGTATCAGAATAAAGTCCTGCTGATCGTTCCTCTGGTTGTTTTAATCCTATTTCTAGGCGGGGGTGCGGCCTACTGGTTCTTGATGAGAGATCAACAGCCGGTAACCGAAGCCCCAGAAGGGGACCCAGCCACCGAAGCCCCAGCCGCAGAAGGGGAACCGCCCGCCCCTACACCGGCCCCGGAAGCCGCCCCTACACCGGCCCCGGAAGCTGCCCCTACACCGGCCCCGGAAGCCGCCCCCGCTGCCGATCCCTTTGCGGAAGCGGTGAGACGAGCAACCCAGGCGGCAGATCAATCCCAAACGGCTCAAACCCAGGCGGAATGGAATCAGATCGCAGTGCTGTGGCAGGAGGCCAGCGATTTGATGAGCCAAGTCCCAGAAACTAGCGCCAATTACCCAGCGGCTGAACCCCGAGTGGGGCAGTATCAGCAAAACGCTGATTTGGCTCGACAACGGGCTGCAAATGCGTTTGAGTGAAGGGAAGTGGGTGTTAGCTCACGGAAGGAATTGGGGTGATTGAACCGAGCCAACACCCCATACAACCCGAGGCGTTGAAACCTTTGCTTCAAGGGATTGCTGTTGGAGCGATCGCGAGGGTGCGAATGCTGTGATCGGCAAAACTGACTCGATCCTTTATCCTGATGCTTATCGGAATTCCTGCTGTTTTCTAATCATCCCTTCTGGCCAGCTATGACACAGACTGAGCTTTTGGAACTTGCTAAACAGGGCCGCCCCACGGCGATCGCCGCCCTGATCAATCGGTCCCTCGAACCCAAAGGGATCACGGCGAAAGCTGCCCTCAAGGGTCGGTGCTTGCAGATTACCCTGGCAGCCCCCAAGGTTCCCAATCAAAAAGTGTTAGCGGGGTTTATTTATCAAGGGGTGATGAAATTGGCTCCCGAGGAGATCGCCTCCCTGAAAGTCTTAGGTCTGCAGACCGGACAGAGGGTCCCCGCCTGGTCCCAGGAGTTTAAGCTCTCTCCCCAGACTGAATTCTCCGAGGAACTCTCGGCGATCGCACCCTTAGAGGCTCCAGTTTCTGGGACTAGAGGTGAGCGCCAATCCCGACCATCCACCCCACCCCCCTCGGTCAAAAAGGCAAAAAACCCGGGCAGAACTGCCCAATCCCGCAACGGCGATCGCCTCCAAAAATTCCCCCAATCCGTGGATCATTCTCCCGCAGTTCCTCCCAGTGCAGAACAACCGGCTGAAAGTGAAAGGCGATCGCGTCTGGGGGCCCTTGACTATGAGGACTTACTCCGAGACATCGGTCGGTTTCCCCAAACTGGAAAATTCAGCGTGGATTATTACTACGCCATTCCTAAAATCGCTCAGGCTCTGGCCGAATTGATGCCCTCAACCAGTCAAATTCTTGACGTCGTTGGGGTGCGATATCAAGGCCAATTAGCCTGTCTGGTACTGACTGAGCGGGGTTTAGCTTGTTTTTCCTGTCCAGATTTTTCCCGAAAAGCCATTAAAACTTTCGGGGTGAATTTTAATAAAATTAGTCACCTCAGCGCTGGAAAACGAGGGCTGAGTATTTATCAACCCAAAGGTCTCAAAAAACATTTTTATTTCTATAATAAAAGACTGGGGAGAAATTTTATACAAGGGAAACTTTCCGAGTTTATTTCCGTGGAAAAAACTCGATTTATTCCCGACGATCGCCATGAAATTACGCTCACCCTGTTTGGGTATTTTGTCCTTTTTTTATCCTGGACCATCAATCTTGCCGCATTAGGAGCAGGGGTCTGGTTTTTAATTCAAAGAATGATGGAAAATCCCTTTTAATCTCCTCCGGTTCATTCTATTCATTGCCAAATTGCTTTCTGGGATTTTCAATCAGGCTAGTCAAAAATTAACAGAGGAGAGATTCTCTGCGACAAGGGAGTTGAAATCAAACATGAAATTCCGGCTAGGCGGTTTAGCTCAATGGTAAATTGGCTCATCAAGCAGACACAACACCTCTTAACCGTCTTCGGTGATATTTTTACCAAAGATTTGTTTAGAGTCGGAGGGAATGAGTTTTCCCTGAATCGCCTTGCTCAACTGCTGTTGCTCAGTGCGATCGCCTATTTTATCTCCCGCCGGGTGAATGAATGGATTAAGCGCCGGTTATTAGGGCGCTTAAAATTTCACATCGGGACCCGAGAAGCGATCGCCTCTGTTATGGGGTATCTTCTAAGTGCCCTCGCCTTTCTCATCGTCCTCGAAAGTATCGGAATTGACCTGAGTTCCCTCACCGTTGTGGCTGGGGTTTTAGGAATTGGCATCGGGTTTGGGTTGCAAAATCTCGCCAGTAACTTCATCAGCGGCATTACCTTACTATTTGAACAACCCATTAAAGTCGGCGACTATATCCAAGTCGATGATTTATTTGGAACCGTCGAAAAAATCTCCATTCGTTCCACCATTGTTCGGAGTCGCGATGGAGTATTTGTGATTGTTCCGAATATCCGATTTGTCGAAACCAATATTATTAACTGGAGTTATCAAGACCCGAAATGTCGCCTACATATTCCCGTCGGGATTGCCTACGGGACTGACCCAGCCGTAGTCACCGAAGCACTCCTCACCGCAGCGCGTAAAGAACCTGACGTATTATCTGATCCGCCGCCTAAAGTCTGGTTTCAAGCCTTTGGAGACAGTGCCTTAGACTTTGAACTGTTAGTCTGGATTGATGAACCGCAAAATAGCGAACCGATTAAAAGTGCCTTAAATTTTCGGATTGAGTGTGAATTGCGTCAGCGAGGGATTGAAATTCCGTTTCCGCAGCGAGATTTACATATTCGCAATCTCGACTCCTTCAAGACCCTTTTTAAACATCAAATTCCCCAGCTTCCCAGTCCCGAAACGTTTGACCCATCGGACAATCCGCCTCCCCAGCTTGAAAAAGCCATTCCCAAATCCCCGAATAACTGGACATTGCGGGATTTGTTGCGCCGAATGCCCTATTTTGAGACCTGTAGCGATATGGAATTGCTGCACTTAATTGAGTATGGATATCGGCAATTGTTTCCAGGCGATCGCTTAATTTGTCGGGAAAATGACCCAGGGGATTCCTTTTATATTATTCTCTCCGGTTCCGTCGAAGTGTTTTCCCAAAGACTGCAAAAATATATTGCCAGCCTGCACGCCGGAGAGTTTTTTGGAGAAATTTCGTTACTGATGGGGATTCCCCGTTCGGCCAGTGTCAGAACCTTGGAAGATACGATTTTATTTGTAATCGACCGCAATGATTTACAACGGTTATTAGTCACCCATCGCAATTTAGCCGATCGCATTGCCGAAAAATTATCCGAAAGACAACAATCCCTCAAAAGTTTAGGATTGCTGGTAGATGAAGAAATAGAAGGGGAAGAAAAACCATTGATTTGGATTCGCAAGCGGTTAAATACTCTATTTGGAATTTAATTCAAATTTAACCCGCCAGAAAGCCAGACCCCAATCGTTCAACAGGAGAGCCTAGAGACAAGGGGAATTTTCCAGGTAAAACAGTCCCGCTGTTTAAGTCAGCGTGGCAACGTAGTTTTAGACAACCGGACTCGAATTCCCCAGTCCAAAGGATAAATCAAAGCTTCTCTCGACGTAGAAGAGCGCCTTGAGCTTGGGCCTCCTGGCTGTAACTGCGATAGAGTTCCGTGCGGTTTTGCGCGATTTTGTATCGGGGATGATCCTCTGGGACTGAAGCCATCAACATCGAAGCCTGTTCCCACTTAGCAGCAATCACCAACCATTCCGACGAAGTTTGAGCCACTTTCCCATCAGCATCTGCTTGGATCGCTAATCGCACCGCTTCTGCAAAGGCATCGCGATCGCTCACTGCCTCGGATGACTCTTCAGAATTGCCAGAAGTCAGGGAAAATTGACCTGACTGCAATCCGGCCTGAATTTGGGGCCAGTTATAAATCAGTAAACCCAGAGTCACCAATAACAGGCTCACCCCGAGGCCATTGCGGATCCCCCGACGAAATTGGCGTTCTTCTCGGACTTGACGGGAATAGGGGGATTTGGGGAAAGCGGGGTCAGTGCGGGGTTTGGGACGGCTAAAATCTTGGCCCATTTGTTTGAAGATATTGGGTTTTTTGAGGGTAATCAATTCGGACCAGAGGAGTTGATTTTCGGGGTCCCGGTTAATTTCCTCCAACCACAACAACTGCTGTTCTCGCACCAGGCGGCTGTTGATATGGACTCGCCGAATACTGCGCGGTGCCAAAGACTCTAAAATCTGTCGAATGCGATCGACCACAGTAGATTGGTCCAGGAGTTCGGGACTCAGAGCCTCGCATAGCAGTTGCAACACGCCATCAGCAAACACTGCGCGGGTTCTGACACCGGAAGGAGCCAGTTTTTCATTCAGGACTTGAATAATCGCCGATACGCTGCCCTGGCGAGCTTGATTGGCGATATCATCCATCGGATGTACCATGCTTGGGTTTAGCAATTGATTGTTTGTCAACTCTATAAAAGCGGTATGGGTTTGCATTTAGAGATATAGCGTATCAGTTTTTTCAACGGGTCAGCTTTCATTGACCTGGGAAAACAAAAAGCCGCTCATTTAGGGTCCAATTTAGGGCCAAGGGAATCTGTTGCCACAGCAAGCTGACCCGCTAAACGGGACTGAAGCGCCGGAGTTGGGATGTCATACCAAATCCGGTTGGTAAAAGTCAATTTTCTTTCTTAGCCCGCGCAGGTGAGGCTCTGTTCGTGTAGCCCCACCATGCTTATGTGCGGGTTTTTATAGACCTTTGACAACCGAATTCCGGATCATGAGCTCGGATAGATGCCTGTCATGTCCAGCCCCTATTATCTACATCATAAGTTCTGCAAGTCCTGAGCAAGTTGGAGATTGGCATTAACGGCTTTTGGAGTCAATTGTGCCCTGTGTTCAAAGAGATTACTCTAAAATTGATGGAGGCACGACAGAGGGGACAGTTGAAACAGGCGATCGCCTTTGTCCTGCCGCCACTCTATTATCCCCTGGGGGAATCAACAAAAACGATGCCTACCTATACTGGAATTTCGAGCGAAGCCTTTCGCCATCCCTTGGATCGGGAAGCCGAGCAAACCTTACGCCGGGTCCCTGGATTTGATTTAGTGGCCCGGAAGTTTGTAGAATTTCTCGTGGAGCGTCCCCAGTATGTCTATATGATGGGGAATAGCATCCAAGTGGGTCCTCGGCAATATTCAACCCTGTATGGCATTTTCCGAGAATGTATTCGGGATTTAGATATTTATCCCGAACCGGCTTTGTTTGTCTCTCAGGCCCCCGTGGTCAATGCCTACGCCCTTGGACAAGATCTGCCTTACATTGTCTTAAATACCGGCTTGATTGACCTGATGAGTGAGGACGAAATTCGCTCGGTGGTCGCCCATGAACTGGGACATATCAAATGTGGTCACACCACCTTGATTCAGATGGCGAGTTGGGCGATTATGGCGGTTTTCAGTCTGGCAGATTTGACGATGGGGTTTAGCCGAATTCTCAGTACAGGCTTGATTCTGGCCTTTTATGAATGGTTGCGAAAAGCGGAACTCTCGGCAGATCGCGCGGCGATGTTGGTGATGGATGATACCAGGCCGGTGATGCAGACGATGATGAAAATGGCCGGGGGTTCGACGCGCTATGCCCATGAATGCAGCTTAGAGGAGTTTACCCGCCAAGCCCAGCGCTATCAAGAACTGGATGAGGATGGCCTGAATCAAGTTTATAAGTTTTTTCTCTATAACAACGTTTCGCAAGGGGTTTTTCTGACCCATCCCTTTACGGTGGAACGAGTCAGCTATTTACAAGCTTGGGCTTCTTCGCCGGAGTATCGGGAGATTAAGCGGGGAAATTATCCGCGAGGGGGCGCTCAAGGGTCGGTAGAGGTGAAACCGGAGTCTCCCGCAGAACAGGAAGCCGATCGCTTGCGCCGTCAAATTGAGGAGTTGCAGCAGGAAATTAATCGGATCAAGGGGGAGTAGGTACAGCCAGGGCGATCGCCTGCGGTTCACCTCATTGATGTCTATTATAGATAAGGACTTTTTCATCAGATTTCGAGCAGTCGCTCACTCAGATCCTCCCGCCATCCGGCATTGAACTTTTATCTCGAATTCATGCCTAGATTTCAGTTTTTTCTAAAGTTTATTCCGGCGGTTTCGCTTCTGGCCCTAGTCGGGGGCTGTTCCCAAGGGGTCACCCCCAGTTCTACAGGGTCTTTCGGTTCATCCTCAGCGGTTGCCCAGGTCCCAGTCGCCCAAGGGTCCGTTGATCCGTTTGCGGAGGGGATTAAATACGCCACGAGTGCGGCGAACCTGGCACAAACTGCTCGTTCTCCGGCGCAGTGGGATGAAGTCTCAAAACAGTGGCTGCAAGCAATCTACTGGATGCAGTCTGTTCCGCCGACGAATCCGCGACGGGCGTTTGCTCAGAAAAAGGTGGCGGAATATATGCGCTATCTGATTTACACTCAGCAACAAGCTACGGTGAGTTCTAGCCTGAACTATCCCACGTTTAATAGTGATATCCTCGATGAGCAATTGGGATTGTATCTGTCCTACATTGAGGTGATGGGGCGGCCTGATATTTTGATTGTCGGCAGTTCTCGGGCGGTCCAGGGAGTGGATCCGCGTGTCCTCCGTCAAGGGTTGGCGGCTAGGGGATTATCGGGACTGCGGGTGTTTAATTTTGGGATTCACGGGGCGACGGCCCAGGTGGTGCGGTTTCAGTTACAGGAACTGTTGGGTCCAGAGCATTTACCGCGAATGATTTTATGGGCGGATGGGGTCCGGGCGTTTAATAGTGGAAGGGCCGATCGCACCTATTCCGAAATTGTCCAGTCTCCGGGATATCAGCGGTTAGCTTCTGGGGTGCGTCCTCAGTTCAGTTCGGGGACTCTGCCAGAGGGGGCGATCGCCTCTTCCTCACCGGGAAAATATCAGTTTCAACCCATGAGTGTTTCTGCTTCCTCTGATTCCAGGGAGGTGAAGGATTTATCAGTGATTGCGACGACGGTCCGGCGATTGAGTGCCCTGGGTCTAGCGATTGATGCCTACGGGTTCCACCCGGTTGCAACTCGCTTCAATCCGACGAACTACTATCGCCAACGCTCTCGGGTTGCTGGTCGTTATGATGGGGATTATGCCAATTTTCAATTGGGCGGCGTTCAGGGTTCGGCGTTGCAGTCTGTGGCTGCTTTTGCGCGATCGCGTCAAATTCCATTGGTGATTGTTAATCTACCTCTGACTGATGATTATTTAGATGCCACCCGCAGCGCTAGGGAGGTCGAGTTCCGCCAATATATGCGCCGCATCAGCGCTCAGTCGTTTCTCTGGCGGGATTTGTCTACGGTCCGGGGGCTGAATCGGAATGACTATTTTGAGGATCCTAGTCATTTGAATCAGTTAGGGGCGGCTGCGGTGGCTCGTTCCCTGGCAGCGGATCCAAATATTCCCTGGCCGAGAGGTCGGTAGTGCGGGGGGATGGGTCATTTGTCCTTGGTCATTGGTCCTTGGTCATTGGTCATTTGTCCTTGGTCATTTGTCCTTGGTGGATGGGGTGGATGGGAAGGAAAAGTGAGACTCGGTTCACGCTCAAGTGAAGTGAGTCGGTGGGGAGTCAAGAGGAGTGTAATGGGTTCAAGGGATTCCTGAACAAAAGTGATGCCCCCTGTACCAAGGACATCACTTAAGTTTAACGTTTTAATTTAACCGTTCTATAGCATTCCTAAATGATTTGTAACATTGAAAGCTCCCCTCGGATGTTCTGGGCCGCCGACGAGAAAGGGGCCGCCGACGTCTTCTACAATTGATTTAGGATTGCTATAGCTGAGAAGATTCACCCCTGATTTTACTTACCAAAGCGCGCGCACAGGTTGCTGAATGTTGGAGACCATGTTGCGATCGTCCAGGTCGAATTCAATCCGACGACCGGGACTCATGACAGCTAGAGTACAAACATCCGGACCTACCATATAAGTGCGGATTCCGCCATCGGGAAGGCGAACCTGCAAGGTGGTTGCGTCACAAGAAACAACATCACCAGCAACCCGGATGGTGCGGGCGGTAGTCGTGGTCGTCGGGGCTGTGGTCGTGGTGGTCGAGGTGGTTGTGGTGGTTACGCGATCCTCTGGATTGATGACGGTAACTTGAGTCCCCATCATCCCGGTATCATCTAACATTACCTCGATTTCCATTCCGGGGAGCAACCCCAGACGGTTTCTGTCATCTTCGGAAATCTCGACTACCTGAGTTTCGCCATTGGGGAGACGAATGCTCACTTGATTGTTACGAATGCTTTGAATGGTACCTCGGACCATACTGGGGTTCATTTGGCTAATAAATTGGCTCTCCCCAACTGGAGCGACTGGCCGAGACAATGCTGGAGAAACCGATACTCCCGAGAGTATCAGGGTCAACATTGTACCTGTTAAGACTTTCATGTTTTTCATGCGCATGACATCCTCACTTCAACACGATTTAATTAACGAGATTTTGACTGAGACCTCGCGATCGGATCTACACACAAGTTGCTGCTATGCCCGGAACCCTGGCATTATTATACCCGTCCGGTGCTGGAGCTTTCATCTACCAATAGGTAGAGGTTGGCCCCATAGCATCAATGATGCAGATGGTTTTTTTGAGATCCGAGGAATTGAGGCTTGAGTTCAAATTAAGTCAAGCTATAAAATAAAATAATATCAGTTTTTCTGGAAATGTGTAGTCCGGGTTTGTTAGGAATTAGAGATAAAGGAATGGTGCAAGGAGAAGTTCTATTGTTCAAGTTTATGCGCCTTACCGTCAGTGCCGCAGTTTTACTCCTGTCGATGCCATCGTTGGCGTGGGGGACGGGTGTCCCGACAGAAATATCGGTGGGAAATATCCCAATTCCTGATTTAGAATGGTGGCCGATTCTAGACCCTGAGTTACCTCCTTTAGGAGAATATTCTAAATTTATTCCCTTTGAGCAGGAACTGTATCCTGAAAGGGTGACTGAGGGAGTTCATTTAGTGATTCGCTTGAGTGAACGTCGCGTTTATGTTTATCGCAACGATCGCCTCCAAGCCAGTTATCCCATTGCCGTCGGTAAGGAAGGGTGGGAAACGCCAACCGGCCAATATGAAGTCATGCAAATGCAACGGAATCCCATCTGGGAGCATCCTTGGACGGGTGAGTTGGTTTATCCAGGGCCGGATAATCCTTTAGGGTCAAGATGGATCGGGTTTTGGACAGACGGACGGGATTTAATTGGGTTTCATGGTACTCCCAATGAAGAACTCATTGGAGAGGCGGTTTCCCACGGTTGCGTCCGAATGCGAAATCAGGATATTTTGTCGTTATATGCTCAAGTAGACCTAGGAACCCCGGTGACGGTAGAACCGTAATCTCTTCTGAGAAAAACACAGATGAGAAAACGAGTCAAGACCGCCCCACTCTCAAAAATCAGAGGAGGAAGTGAGAAGAAACCGCCTTCGCACTTCCTCTCGATTCAATCAGAGTCCAATTCCCAGATGGATGGACCAAGGGAAACCGGATATAAAATGGAGTGAACAGAGCAACTATTCCAGCGATCGCTGATACTCTTCTAACAACTGAAAAATATGATCGTATCCATCAACCCCGATCGCCGGGATAATTCGGGGGCGATTTTGTTCTAGCAAACCCTGAAAGGCTTCTGCACCCATTTGACCTTGGATAATCGAGAGTAAGCCCGCACTTTGACGCCATTCCTGAGCCTCAATTTGCTCCAGGAGATACATTCCCAACCCGCCAAAATAAAGGGTAAATTCCAGATTTTGTTGACGATAGTGAGCTTGGGCTAAATAGGCTAAATTTAACCCTTGAAGATAAAGGTCCCCGGAAATTTGGGCGGATTCCCATCCCTTCAATAAGTTAGCGATCGCCTTGGGATACTCCCCGATCGCCACATAAGCAATCCCCAAACTACTGCGACATAACGCTTGACTTTGGCGATCGGCTAACTTGTCTGAAAGCTGTAATCCTTGTTCCAAATAATGAATCGCCCCCTCATACACATCTGGCTCCAATTCTCCCTGTTCCCGGGCTTGAAACACCTCGCTAAACCCCAAATTGGCTAAAGCATTCGCCTCTCCTAACCGTTCCCCCTCTTGCCGAGACCCGATTAAAGCGCGCTGACTACAATCAATTGCTAAAGCATAATTTTTCTGACCCACATAACTGCGGCTGATATGATTAAGATTGGCAATTTCACAGCGGCGATCGCCCGCTTCTCGGGCAATATCCAAGGCTTGTTGATGAAAGGCGATCGAACGCTCAAAATTTCCCATTGCTCGCATAGAATAACCCAGTAAGGTCAAAATCCGCGCCTTTTCCTGAGTCCCCTCCACCCGTCGCAAGGGTTCATCCAAATATTGCAATGCACCCCGCAGATATTCCCCGGTAAAGGCCGCAAATATCCCGCCATACAGGGGAAAATAATCCCGCTGAGAAAATGCGCGTAAAATCTGTAACGTCACCTGAAAACAAGCATTCGTCAAGCGTTCCCGAGTATTGGAATTGAAGCGGGTGCTGCGATGGACCGCATTGGCTAATTGAGACCAAATCAGGGCAAAGGTTAGATAGGTTGAAATCGACAGCTTTGCTCCAACTTTGGAGTCATAAACCATTTTATCAAACCAAACCACTAACCCCCGTTGTAAACTCTGCAAAATTACGGTTAATTCTATCCAATCGCTCACATCGGCATCAGGTTGGCGATCGAGAAAGTCGAGGAAAGAGTGATTGAAAGAAAGGGTAGTAAACAGTCCTTGGGGAAAGGGTCGATTCACTTGTTTAGCCCATAATGCCCAGGGTCCGTTCTGTCCGGGAATTCCCCCAAATCCGAGTTGTCCTCTGCCTTGTTCATACATCCAACTAACCAGGTGAGGTTCAATCTGCTGCCAGGATTGTAAGCCTTGTTGGAGTCCCTTGGCTAGGGGTGAAACTTCCAGGTGGAGTTCGGGATTGGCAATGCCATCGAGTTTATCGGTGAGGGTTTTGGCGAGTTGTCGCTGTTGTTCCAGGGTGAGGACTTCAGTTTGGTTGGGGTCAATCTCGCGCAGGAGTGCAAACAGGCGAGTATTGGGTTCGGCTTGGATGATGCGATCAGAGGCGGAGGCGATCGCATCTTTGACCCGATTTTCCTTTTGCCAGCGTTCCCATTGTTTTTCGATGGTTTGTAATGCGCGGTGAATGCGAGTGGCTTTGGCAGCTTTTAACTCATCGGTTTCATGATCAAGTTTATATTGAGTGGCACTGAGGCGATCGCCCAGGGATCGCTCAAAGATTTCTCCAGTCCCACTGTCAATCTCTTGGACCAGCATTTGATAGACCTGCTCAACAGAGCGAATTTTGCCTTTGAGGGTCGTATCTACGATGGTATCGATAAATTGGAAATAGCGATCGCGCAAGGAAGTAGAATCTGACATGGTAAATTAAGCTCTATCAAGGATTCGGCAGTTTCCGTTGTTTATTAGACCTCTTGCAAAATTCTTTAAAGCCCCCCAGGAACTAAACATTTATTCCGCTGGCCTCCCCCAGTAACTAAACATTTATTCCGCTGGCTTCCCCCAGTAACTAAACATTTATTCCGCTGGCCTCCCCCAGTAATAAAACATTTATTCCTCTGGCCTCCCCCAGTAATAAAACATTTATTCCTCTGGCCTCCCCCAGTAATAAAACATTTATTCCTCTGGCCTCCCCCAGTAATAAAACATTTATTCCTCTGGCCTCCCCCTTCTTAAGGGGGACGGGAGGGGGATCTAAGGGGGACGGGAGGGGGATCTAAGGGGGACGGGAGGGGGATCTAAGGGGGACGGGAGGGGGATCTAAGGGGGACGGGAGGGGGAATCTAAGGGGGGGGAAAGGGGGATCAATCCGGATTGTTGCAAGAGATCTATTCTACTTCTAAGGTACTTGCATCAAGATGACGGGCGTGAAGGAGTCACTACAAACGTTTGTAGTAACCCCTTGAGGATTTGCCTCTTGAGGAGGACTCAACCAGAGGAGTCAGGTTAAGCAGTGCCGATGCTCAAGGGTTTTGAGCGCTTTGCCACCACCTTGACAGGGCTACTCCTCAACACCTTCTACCACAGTGCTCGAACAGGCTGCTGAGGGACAGTTTCCACCCGGATCGGCTGAGGTGCCGGTTGGACGGGTAGTGGTGCGGCAGTGGGGGTCTGGGTTCTCGCCGGAGGGAGTGCCGGTGTGGTGGCAGTTCCCTGGCGGCTATTAATTGCTTCAAAGACGCGGCGAATTTCGGCGAGAGTATCGGAAGAGGCTGTTTCCTGGGACTCCATCGCTGTGGTGTAAGCCATCACTGTCCCATTGGGGTACAGCAGGACCTCGACTCCCGGACGCATCGCGAGTTTTTCTTGTTCGAGTACAGGAAGGGCAACTTGGGTTGTCTCTCCATTCTCCATTTCCAAGGTGACGATATTGTTGCGAATCATCTTCACGCGCCCCACCATCGGCTCACCCATCGGCTCACCCATTCTTTGTGCGATCGCCCCTTGAATCGTTCCGGGTTCGGAAGTTTTTTGGGCGATCGCCGGGGATACAGTTCCCAACCCGATCGTTACTGATACAATTGTACCTGTCAAAAGACTGATTTTTTTTAGGTTCATTTAAGATTCTCCTCATGCACAATTAAGTTCAATGATTTGAATACAATCATACCAGGATTAAGCTGATTTTTTACAATCAGAGTAAATCGGAAATCCGCCACCGGGATCTAGTTCCCAAATTCTTAGCGGCCAAGAGATTTACCGTAAACCCAAGCTGTAAAAGAGGAGCCTGCATTGCCTTGGATGCAGCAAGGAGTCAGTGTTAACGGTTTCGTATCCCTACATACAAAAGTAAGTGTTAGCCCATTTTACTGAGAATGCGATCGCCTGCATCATTCTTTGTAGGTCGGAACAGCCCTCATCGCTATAAAAGTGTAAGTTCGAGAGATAGTATAGGGATTCGTTCCCCTATGACATAGCGCTTCGGTGGACTGATTATGTACTTTTTTGCATCCCCTCGGATGTTCTGGGCCGCCGACGGTTTGGGGCCGCCATCGCTGTACCTTATGGAGATGAGAAGCGCTACATCAAGAACAAAACAGTTCATCCCTGATTCTAGGGAATAACTTGTTGGCGCTAAAAACTAGAGAACTTTGATCCAGGTGAGCTACCCCATGCTACACCCCGGCGCGAGAAATCCCGCTTTTTTATAATTTGCTCGCTAAATTTTCGACGATCGCCGGTTTTGTGTACAGAAAATGTGGGTACGCCGGGGATTGTCCGATGATGTGTGACCACGATTCCTGAGTGGGGGATGAGAAATTTCAAGACCCTCTAAATTTCGGATCAACAGGTGTCAACCCTTGCTGTGAAAACAATCGAGGCGATCGGTTAAATCAAAAAAATCTGGACAGACCTAAGCAGAAATACCGGAAGTGGGGCGTTTTGGGCATGATCTCTATCCTTAGATAGCAAGGGAGGTCGGATCAACTTATTCCCTTCGATAGATGAGAAATGAGGGAGGTAATTGTTAGTCTATTTACATAAGACAAAAAGCAACAAATCAAAAAAGGAGATTATCTCATGTTGGTTAGTATTTTAACTTGGATTGTTTTAGGACTGATTGCGGGTGCTTTAGCAAAATTAATTTATCCCGGAAGACAAGGCGGTGGTATTTTTGCCACGATTGGACTCGGGATTTTGGGTGCAATTGTCGGGGGATGGGTCGCGCAAGCCATCTTTGGAATTGCAGCAGTGGGTCTGAGTTGGCAGGGTATTCTGTTTGCGGTGATCGGTGCGATGGTCCTGATCTTCATCTGGGGTCTGTTGACTCAGCGTGCAGCCTAAATTTTTCCGGTCTTCTCCCTAGAATGATCTAACTCTTTTTTAATAAGCCGATATTAGGGGTAGAGTAGCAAGCCTTTGCCCCTTAGTTCATGGGACCAGACTAAGGAAATCACTGCAATCCAGTCTCCAAGGGCCGGTTTAAAAGAACGTTCATCACAATCATCAATCTGGGGCTAAGAAACGGTCCATACTAAAACGCAGTCTTCAGGGATATCAATATCATCCTTGAAGACTGCTTGATTTTATGGGTGATTTCGAGAAAGTTTCCCCCTCGGTTGCCAAACTCCGAAGGGCCAATTCTCTTGAATCCAGAATCGGCTTTGTCAGCAAAATGGCAGAACTCTATTTCCTGAAACGGATCCAAATCCTATTTATTTTTCTGCCAAATTTGCCAAGTGGATCCTAATGCAGCGCCCGCCCCAGCAATTAATCCAAAAGTCATCCCTTCCAGAGTTTTGAGAACGGGGTCTTGAGACAGGCATTGATTCGTCGGTACGGTAGCATCTAAACAGCGATTAAGGTCTGCGCTGTAGGCAGTGCCTCCAACCAGAACACCAATAGTGCTACAAGCGACAACATAAATAAGAAATCGACTATTTTTTCTAACCATAGATAGATGGCAAGGGAATATGGAAGACTCTTCCTTATTGTGCCGCTTATTTTTCAATCTGGCAAGGGTTTTATCATTAATTTTGATATTTAAAGTTTAGATTGCAGTATCCTTCTCTCAGGGATATGGGGGAATCCTTTAGTAGGCGAATAGAGATAAAAATACTACCATGCAAATTTAATGTAAAATAAAATCTGGTTTTTATTAATAAACGACTACATCCTCAAGGAGGTAGCCGTTTAGGGTGATCGCAGGGGGCAAAATTCACCCCAGTTCAGGAGGCGAGAAAACCTTTGGATGCTTTCTTTTTCCCCTTAGATTTGGATTTGGATTTGTTGACTTCCACCAGGGCCTCTTCAAACAGTTGGTTTAAGTGCAGAGGAATCGAGGCAGTTTCCGGCAGATGGGGTTCTAACGGTTTATTAAATTCCTGCACAAGTGGCCCTAAATCGCGGTCCAGTTGAAAATTGGGTCGTTCTAACACCAGTTGCAGTAGATTTTCCAATTGCTTGGGATATTCATCGGCAAGTTGCTGCCAGACATAAAAATTAATAATTGGGTCTTCGAGGTAATGGCGGACTAGAGGTTCGGCCTCAATTAAACTGGGGTCTTCCCGATTGAGGAGGGCGATAAATTTACCGTAAGTTGGAATCAACATTTGACCCCATCGCGGATGAGAAAAACAGGTCACCTCTTCGGCTTTTTTGAGGTCATCGGGCAAATGGACTTTCGGCATGACCATTTTATTGTTTTTATTGCGATCGAAGAATTGGGCCGCTTCTTTCGGGTCCACACCAGCTTCTTCCGCTGCCGCCATCAGTTCCTCCATATCAACACCCGCTTCGGCAGCGACTTCTTCCAAAGACTTGTTTTCGTCAATCCCTGCCTCGGCAAGACGTTTTTTCGTCATGCTTTCTTGCAGTTCCCCAATTTTTTTGTTGAGTTGATATCCGGGAAGGGTAAAATTATCACTACCAAAAAATTCGGTAAATTCTTCATGATATTTCGCCACCGATTCCCAGGCTTCTTCTAATAATTCAGGGGCATCACCATAGAGGTGATTTTTGTAATTATCTTTAAAATTGCCGATCGCCACCGCCAGTTTCGGTTTACCCAAATTCCCCAGGGCCATATAACCACCGAAGAACATATACTGAGAATCGTCCACTGGGGCGATGCGAGTCAGTAAAATGTCTCCCGGCTTAACCCGCTGGAGTTGTGCCTGTTGTGCGTCAGAATTGGCCTTAACCTGATAATGTTTAGCAGTGAGCCAGTTCATCAACTCTAAACCATCGGGTAAACTTTGGATGACTTCAAAGACCCCCATGAAGCTTTTTTGCCAACTTTGAATTAAAGCCCGATCGCCTTCAGATAAGTCCGGTTGGGTTTCTAAAAATAAATCAATGGGAGTTGTCTTCCCCACCTGACCCTCCACCGCAAACGAATCAATCCGCATATTGCGCTGACTGATATCGGACCGATCGCGAGAAGCGTGCTCAGCGGCGTAGGTTTCCAAGGCGATCGCCAACTCTCCCTCGGCATCCAAAACAAAATCAATTAATTCCTGCTTGAGTTCCCAAGCGCGATCCACAGTTGCGTCCACAGTTTCTCTCTCCAAGTTACACTGTTCTAAAGTATCCGGACATCAAAGGCGATCGCATCTGCCCTCAGACTGGCTTTTCCCAAAAATCTGGCCCCGTTACCACCTCTTAAGTTCGTAGTAACGACTTCAGTCGTTTCTTAAGTTCGTAGTAACGACTTCAGTCGTTCTCTTGTCTTTGTTCGTAGTAACGACTTCAGTCGTTTCTTATACGGAATTCGGTTGTCAAAGGTCTGTAAAAACCCGCAGGCTGAAGCCTGGGGCTATACGGACGAAGCCCGCCTGCGCGGGCTAAAAGCGAAAACCGACTCTTAACAACCGGATTTGGTATTACGCTCATACCCGAACCCTGTCAAAGTGATAAATTGGATAACAACAAATCGTTAATTTCGCGTAGGGGCGCAAGCATTGCGCCCCTACAAATACAACTGGACAGGGCTAGTTCATCCCTCCCTAATCGCCCCATCCTTAAGGCGATACAGGTTGTGCCACCGCT
>JAABSJ010000040.1 GCA_011390515.1 Oscillatoria sp. | reverse complement strand
ACGAACAACTATCCACCCCATCCACCCATGACCCATGACCAATGACCAATGACCAATGACCAATGACCAATGACCAATGACCAATGACCAATGACCTCTCCCCCATCTCCCCCATCTCCCTTTTAGAATAAAGTTGAGATGACTTGTTAAGAATTGTAAGGTTTTGGCATGGTAGATCAACTGATTAGAGCAACGGCAGCGGATGGAGGGATTCGAGCAGTTGGGGTGATTACGACGCGGTTGACGGAAGATGCGCGTCAGCGGCATGGGCTCTCTTATGTGGCAACGGCGGCCTTAGGACGTACTCTGTCATCGGGATTACTCCTGGCTTCTAGTATGAAGCGACCGGGATCGCGGGTGAATATTCGGTTTAAAGGCAATGGACCATTAGGCGGCATTCTCGTGGATGCGGGATTAGATGGAACTGTGCGGGGATATGTGGATAATCCTGAGATAGAATTGCCGCCGAATGCGATCGGGAAACTGGATGTGGGGGGGGCTGTCGGGAATGATGGCTATCTCTACATTGTCCGTGATGTGGGATATGGGTATCCCTATTCGAGTACCGTGGAACTGGTTTCGGGTGAAATTGGGGATGATATTGCTCATTATCTGGTGACTTCAGAGCAGACCCCTTCGGCCCTGGTGGTGGGGGTATTTGTAGAGGCGTCCGGGGTGCAAGCGTCCGGGGGAATTTTGTTGCAGGTGATGCCTAAAGCGGCAACGGATGATGAACTTGTGGCGCTGTTGGAATCGCGGGTTGCCAGTTTGTCGGGATTTACACCGTTATTACAAGCGGGTAAATCCCTGCCGGATATTTTCGAGCAATTGCTGGGAGATATGGGATTGAATATTTTACCGGAGAGACAAATGGTGCGCTTCCACTGCGGATGCTCTCATCAACGGATGTTAGGGGCGTTGAAGTTGCTCGGGGAAGACGAACTGCTGGACATGATTGAGAAAGATGATGGTGCCGAGGCGGTTTGTCACTTCTGTGGGGAAGTTTACACCGCCAGCACCGATCAACTGACGGAACTGATTGGGTCTTTGCAAGCGGAGTCTTGATGGAGGCGATCGCCTAACTGTTCCTGAACCCCCATGCATCAAATTCATGGCGAGTATGGGGGTCCAGTAACCGGAAGAAACCGGATTTATAGGCCAGACTTGCTGCTAATTGGTATAAATTCTGTACAAAAACCGGGTTGTGAACCTCTAGGGTGTGCAGTCCTAGGGGGAAGTTTTTTTAAAAGTGGGGATCGCAACTGAAAATAACATGAGAAGATAAGAAGCAATCAATCAATCAGATTGACCACTCAACGGTAGAATTGATTGTCCTTCCTTGTTGGATGCGCTAACTCTCAAAACTTTTGGAATAAGCTGTTTTCCAGGATTCGATCTACTGTGTTAAGGTATCTGGGTGCTGGGAATCTACAGATTGTCGATGACGAGAAGGATAGAGAAAACCGGAAAGGCGGGGGGTGCAGATGTAGATCCGCCTAGAAGGAAAAGGTAGAGCAGCGAACGGCGTTGCCAAAAAAAAGCTCTAGCACCTCTTAAGCTAAATAATTCTTGGTGCTAGATTGAGGAAAATATAACCGGCTTTTATCGAACCTAATATTTAGGTTTTGGAACTGTGGCCGAATCGTAAAACCTGTCTTTCTAAAACAGCCAAGCAAGACTGACGCAAGAGTGTTTTCGGGTGGGCTATGACTAAAGATCGCAAATTTCCAGAGCAGTGGCCTAACGCCCAGCCGTCGGAGTCGGGACAACCGGACTCGGGGGCGAAAATGCCTGCATCGTCCCTGTCTGGGTTCCGGGGGAGTGCTGCTGGGGCGGGTTCTCCCCAGGGTTCCTATCTGCACCTGCCGCCTTCGAGTTCGGATGTGTCTTCCGGAGGAGAAGCTACCGATCGCGCCGGGTCTGGGAACCCGAAGCGCTTCGGACAGAGTACGAGGGCTCAACTAGAGTCAAGTCAACGCTATCGAGACCGTGGGTCCTCCGATCGCCGTCTGCATGGGTGGCTGAAATGGCTGACCAATTGGCAACTCTGGGCGCTGATCACGTTTCTGTTGACGGGAGGACTGGGGGGAACAGCGTTACTGACGTTATTGCGCCTTCCCGAAACGCCCAATTGTGGAGAGAGTAGCTGGACTTCGGGTTCGGAACATCTGTACTGTGCTCAACAAGCAGCGAGTGAGCAAACGGTAGATGGGTTGTTGCGGGCGATCGCTGAGGTGCATCAACTTCCCTCAGACCACCCCCTACGTCCGGAAATCAATCGTCAGATTGAAAAATGGGCAGGACAACTGCTGGATTTGGCTGAGAAAATATTTAATGAAGGCAAGCTCACCGAAGCGATCGCCTCCGCCCGTCAGATTCCCAGCAATACGACTGCTGCCGGTTTAGTCCAAGAACGGATTACTCGCTGGCAGTCCATCTGGAATGAGGCGGAAAAGCTTTATAAAAATGCTGAGTCAGAGTTGGAAAAGGAAAACTGGAACCAAGCTCTGGGCTATATGCGACAACTGCTTTCCGTGGAAAATACTTACTGGGAAACGGTGCGCTATGATAGCCTGAGTCAACTGATCCGGGTGACTCAGCAAGAAGGTCAAACTTTGGAGAAAGCCCGCAGTCTAGCGAAACAAGGAGAACTTAAAAATATCACCGAAGCGATCGCCCTGGTGGATAAAATTGAACCCCAGAGCAAGTTATATAAAAAATCTCGGTCTTTAGCTACTGACTTTTCCAAGCAAATCCTCGCATTAGCCCGCAAAAATGGTGATGACCAGAAGTGGGAAGATGCCATTTACATTGCGCGTCAAGTTCCGGGTAACAGTTCGGTTAAAAAAGAGGCAGAGGATTTCATAGAACTGACTCGGGCGAAATCGATTGCCACTCGGGTCACGGTCCGCTCTTTGGAAGATGCGATCGCCAAAGCCCAAGTGATTGGCCCCGATCGCCCTTTGCACCTGGAAGCCAAACGGTTAATCTCTCAGTGGCAGGATAGCATCAAAGATGTGGCCTACCTAGAACAGGCACGAAATCTAGCGATGGCGGGGAATGTGAACAATTTGCGCTCGGCGATCGCCCAAGCTCAACTGGTCAGTCGGACCAATCTGGTCTGGGATCGAGCACAGGAGGAAATTAACGAGTGGCAAAGTCAAATTGAGGAGACTGAAGACCGGCCCTATCTGCGACAAGCTGACCAACTAGCTAGTTACGGCGATCGCGCTTCGTTGCAAGCGGCGATCGATACCGCTAGGAAGGTGGGTTCAGGACGGGCTTTGTACACCGAGGCCCAGGACAAAATTGAGGGGTGGAATGAGGACATTCAACGACTGGAAGACCAGCCTATCTTAGACCGCGCCTGGAATTTGGCGCAATGGGGAAATATTAATGGGGCGATCGCCACCGCCCAAGGCATTCGTCCCGGTCGGTTGCTTTACAGTGAGGCCCAGTCTGCGATTCAAACCTGGCAGCAGGAAGGTCGCGATCGCCAACTCCTGGACCGCGCCTATCAGCTTGGAGATATTTCTCAAAGTCCTGAACGGTTGATTCAGGCAATGGATTTGGCCAATCAAGTCTCTTCTAAGTCTAATTTACGCTTTAGCGCGGATGCAGCGATTCAAGACTGGAGTCAACGGATTTTGGCCCTGGCTCAACAACGCTCTTTGGAGAATCTTCCCCAGGCGATCGAACTGGCTCGGATGATTCCATTTTATTCCAATCTGTATAACCAGGCACGGCGAGAAGTTGAGACATGGGAAACCATTCTGAATCCGCCTCCGGTGCGAGTCCAGGAACTGAGTCCGGCGGCGATCGACCCCAGTCCCACTCCTCCGCCCTTCCCCCAAGAAACTCCGAGAGAATCGGTCAATCCGCCCGTCTCCCCATCAGAACCCACACGGACCCCAACTGTCCTCCCGGCAACTTCTGCGTCGCCTATGCCCATCGATCCCATCGAGGGTATGGGGAGAGATTCTCAGAATCCCCCACTGATCGAACGGATTGAGTAATTCATCCATTAGGCTGGGGCCACTTGCGGTCCTCTCCCCAAGATTCAGGGGAGGGGATTGAATCCGGCGATTTGTACAAAACCTCAACTTGCCAGGATTGTGGGGGGATCTCTTCAATTTTACGCCTGAAGAGGGTTTGGAGACCAAACCTCTACATGAAACAACGATTTTTCGTCATTAAATTTATTTCCTTGATAGGGCTACTCTTTTTAGCCGGAAGATCCGGCTGTCGCTTCTGGGGCTTTAAAAATTCTTAACAAGAAAAATGAGAGGCAAACCCATAAACTAGGGTATAATAATAAGATTGTAGACTATAAATTCACAGCTAAAATCTCACCTTAACATCATAATGCCGCAGGTTGAATGAGTTAGAAAGCCTGCAAGTTTGGCAATATAAAAATTAGGGGTGCTTCCGGTGGTGATACAGGGAGAGAAATCTATCTAGTCCAGATTAGGGGGATATCGCTGATGTTGCAGCAGTGGGATAATTACGGAATGGGGCTTGTTTTCCAGGGAAGATTGCCCCTCGGTTGTCTGCGGGAATGAAACTCATCCCGGATAGAAGACCCAGATTTTGCGGAAGGAAGAAGGAAAGCGGATGCAGCAGTTGGGATCTGGGTGGGCGACGGCAGTCCTCTCCCCCGGAATCATCAAGGTAGCAGAGGGCAAACTGAAGGGCGATCGCCCTGCCCGTTGAGAGGAGTGTTCCCGGCCTAAATCTATCGCCATTTTGAGGCGCAACCGTTACTCTAGAATAATGAAGCACCACTTACTTGGGAGCATTCCAGCCCATCGATATCGATCCGTCAGTATTGATCGGCACTGTTGGTGCTTATGTCAATTAAACAGAGGGGAGTTCATGTTAACCCGAAACATAACAGTTTATGCACAATTGTCCTGAGTAACATTCCACTGGTCCACCATTCCCCCTGTGAATGTAGTCGCCACTCAACACCCACCCTAAATATTAATGCATCGTCTGATGAGAAAATTCGCGTCCCAGAGGAATTTCCTAAAGCGGTTCTTCGTGAAAATTAGCCAGAGTCTCAAGACATTTTTTTCGCTGGACTTCCAATCAAACGGGAAGCAGAAAATGTCAAAAGCCAAGCGATTATTGATTTTGTTTTTGGCATTTTTCATCTTGCCTGTAACCTTCGGACTGTTTTCGGGTCAGGCCAATAGCCAAATGCCGGAACCGAGATATTACAGCCAAAACATCCCCGTTCCCACCCCGAATGAGTGGGAAGATGAAAACGGTGACAACGAGGACACCGACAACAGCGAGGAGAGTGAGGAAGACGACGACAGCGATTCCTTGCAAAAATTTGATGAAGTGGTGAAAGATGCTGAAAAACTCCCAGGACTTTTCACCCTTTACCACAATAAGAAAACCGGCAAAGTTTACCTGGAGATTCAGCCGGAACAACTGGATACAAACTTCCTAGCCGTGATGACCCTAGCATCTGGGATTGGAGAAGGGGGATTATTCCGAGGGATGCCTCTCCAGGATTTTCTCTTTTTCTTTAAACGGGTGAATAAAAACATCCATTTTGGGGTGAGGAATGTTTATTTCCGTGCAAATCCTGGAGATCCCATTGAGCGATCGCTCAACCGATCCTTTAGTGATTCTGTTCTGGCTTCTTTACCCATCGAAAGCATTCATCCCGACCGGGAAAGCCTGCTGATTGACCTCAATAAACTCCTGATTGAGCGCCAGGATATTAGTGGGTTAACGTCAATTTTACCCTGGTTATTAGGAACCGCCTACGTTCGAGATACCGATAAATCCTATTTTGGGCGAGTTCAAACCTTCCCCGCCAATGTAGAAATTGAGTCCGTCTATGGGTTCACGGGTGGGGATGATTTATTCTCTAATGTCCAGAGTTTGCCCGATAGTCGGGGGTTTTCCCTAAACGTGAATTATAGCCTCTCCGCACTGCCAGTTAACAATGGCTTTCGTCCTCGATTCGCAGATAATCGAGTCGGCTATTTTATCACCGCCTATCAAGATTTGTCCGACACTCGCAGTAAAGAACCTTTCCAGCGTTATATTAACCGCTGGCATTTGGAAAAAGAAAACCCCGATGCCCCACTTTCGCACCCGAAACAACCGATTATTTTCTGGATTGAAAACAACGTTCCCTTAGAATATCGGGATGCGGTTCGCGAAGGCATCGAAGTCTGGAATCAGGCATTTGAGAAAGCTGGGTTTATTAATGCGATCGAAGCCCGACAGATGCCCGATAATGCGGTTTGGGATCCGTCAGATGTGCGTTACAACACCATTCGCTGGTCCAGTTCCTTTCAATCCTGGTTTGCAGGAGTCGGTCCCTCTCGCGTCAACCCCCTCACCGGGGAAATTTTAGATGCGGATATTCTCATTGATGGGAATATCGTGCGAAGTATCAAAAATGAATATCGCACCCTGGTTCAACAACAACCCAATGCCTCAGAAATGACCTTCTTGGGCAAAATGTTACAGGGGTCTCCCTGCTTCCCCGGGATGAGTGGCAACCCAGGCATGGGTAACACCGAAGCAATGACGGGGAATTCCGGTGCCCCAGTCCAACAACCGCCCCAGGTACACAGCTTCGTCCGCAAGATGATGGAAAGATACGACCTCTGCTATGGCATGGAAGCACCACAACAGTTGGCGATCGGGGCAATGGGTATGTCCATGCTTCATAATGCCTTTCCCAGTGGCGAGGAAATGACACAATATATCAATCAGTATCTAACATTCCTCACAGCCCACGAAGTCGGTCATACCTTGGGACTGCGCCATAACTTCCACGGCAGTACCATGTTATCACCGGAGGATTTGCATAATACAGCGATTACTCGCACAGAAGGTATGGTTGCCTCCGTCATGGACTATGTACCCGTGAACTTGGCACCGAGTGATCAGCAACAGGGTGACTTTTTCCCCATGTTAGTCGGTCCTTATGATGAATGGGCGATCGAATACGGGTATAAACCCCTGCCTGGAATGCTGCCTCAACAAGAACAGCGGGAATTGCAACGAATAGCCGATGAAAGTAGCACTAATCCTGATTTAGCTTATGCCCCCGATGAGGATTCGATGGATATTCTCAACCCAGCGGCGAATATGTTTGACCTCAGTGGAGATATGTTGCAATACTCCGAGTGGCAGTTGGAAAATGCCCGGGAAATGTGGGAACGCCTGGATACCCGCTATCCCGTCAGTGGGGAAAGTTTCAGCGATGTCCGTCGGATGTTTGATACGGTGTTTTCCTATTATTTCCGACAGGCAATGAATACCACCCTTTATATTGGAGGGCAATGGTTTAATCGCAATCATGCTGACGCCAACGGACGCTTACCCTTTGAACCTGTATCGGTGGAGAAACAGCGTCAGAGTTTGGCATTGCTGCAAAAGTACATTTTCGATGAAACAGCGTTACAATTTCCGCCGCAACTCCTGAATAAATTAGCCCCCGATCGCTGGTATCACTGGGGTGCAGTTCCCGTGGTTTATCCCCTGGATTATCCCATTCATCAACGGATTAATTTACTGCAACGGATCGTTCTACGCGAGTTGTTCTCCTATCCCAGGCTAATCCGCTTACAGGATTTAGAATTAAAAACAGAACCGGGTCAAGCCTTGACCATGCAGGAACTATTTGACACTCTAGAAGGGGGAATTTGGACCGAAGTTGTTAATCGCCCCGATGACCTAAAAGTGATTTCCAGTGTTCGCAGGAGTCTCCAACGAGAACATCTCGGGATGTTAATCGCAATGGTTTTGAGGAACTCCAATGTTCCTGACGAAGCCCGAACCCTAGCCCGCTATAACTTACGGCAACTTCAAGAACAAGTGGACAATACCCTAAAACGGCGCGGACGACATCTGGATACCGCCAGTAAAGCCCACCTAGAGGAAACCCGCGATCGCATTGATAAAACCCTAGAGGCACAGTTCCAGTCGGGTTGAGATAGGGGAGATAGGGAGGATGGGGGAGATAGGGAGGATATGGGAGAAAGCAGCAAGTTCGTAGTAACGACTTCAGTCGTTATCCCTCTTAAGTTCGTAGTAACGACTTCAGTCGTTCCCCCCTCCCACCTTCATCCTTCCTCCTGAGTAAATTCGACTGAAGTTGCTTCTTCCTGTTCGTAGTAAAGACTTCAGTCGTTCCCCCTTCCCGAGTAAAGACAATGAAGTACAATTCTCTAAAAGCACCTGGAATTCCAGTGCTTTTTATGAATCCTCCGTTCCCCCAACTCCTCCTAACCCTTTCTTCTAACAGACTGGCACATGACATTTATCTCGATTGTCTACGCCCTCTTTCTCCTAAGCATCCTGGGTATCTACTGGACCGTTAACAAACAGCGATCGCGCCTGTGGATTCTGTTAATTGCCAGCTTAGTCTTTTACACCTCCCTCCAGGTGGAATATATTCCCCTGCTGCTGATAGGGACTTGGATTAACTACCGCATCGGACAGGCGATCGCCAAAACCTCCGAACGTCAACCCAACCCCCAAACCTGGCAACTTGTCACCGACGACTGGCAAACCCAATTTGCCGCCTGGGAACGTCGCCGCCTCATCGGATTATGGGGTGGCATCCTCTTCAACATCCTGGTCCTCGCCGGATTCAAATACATTCCCTTCATCTTCAACACCCTAGGGACCTGGTTTGGCTTACCCGCCGCCCAAGAAACCGCCAGTTGGTTTCAACAGAACATTCTCCCCCCATTGGGACTGAGTTTTTTCGTCTTTGAATGCATCGCCTACCTCATCGACGTTTATCGCGGTTCCCCCGCCTCCGCCCAATTTCTGCGCTTTGCCTCCTATAAACTATTCTTTCCCAAACTCATCTCCGGACCCATCACCCGGTATCATCACTTCCAACGACAACTCAAAACCCTAATTTTCCCCTCCTCCCATGACTGGGTAGAAGGACTCTGGTTGATTGCCTGTGGCGCATTCAAAAAAGGCGTCGTTGCCGATCGCCTCGGAATCTTCGTCACCCTCAGCTTTGAAAACGTCCAACGCGCCGGCAGCGGTGACCTTTGGCTTGCTACCATAGCATATAGCTTGCAACTGTTTCTCGACTTTAGCGGTTACGTCGATATCGCCCGAGGCAGTGCCATCCTCCTCGGATTCAACCTCCCCAAAAACTTCAACTTCCCCTACTTCAGCACCAGCATCGCCGACTTTTGGCGACGCTGGCATATCACCTTGGGAGATTGGTTAAGAAACTATCTGTATTTCCCCCTAGGCGGTTCCCGAGTCGGATTAACCCGCACCTGCCTCAACTTAATCATCGTCATGTTAATCGCCGGAATATGGCATGGTGCCGCCTGGGGATTCATCCTCTGGGGTGCAGTGCACGGCATCGCCTTAGCAGTCCATCGCCTCACCGATATCCTCTCCAAACGAGTCGATGGGTTAAAACTCCTCTGGAAAACCATCCCCGGCATACTCTTCAGTTGGTTTCTCACTCAAACCTTCGTCTTTTTAGCCTGGATTCCCTTCCGCCTCCCCAACCTCCGAGAATCCGGATGGGTGATGCGGCACTTCTGGGGACATACCGGAGACATCCAATTCACCCAGAAAGTCTATCTAGAAACCCTCGGTTTGCAGCGCATTGAAGTCACCTTATTGTTAGTCTTAATTTGGCTAATCATGACCCTAAGTTACGCCATGAATCGCGGCTTAAAATTGCAACTAAACTGGCCCATTAAAATAGCCTTAGTTCCCCTTTGCCTCTATGCCGTCTGGATTTTCGCCCCAGAAGGCGGCTTACCCTATATCTACTTCGATTTTTAACCCAAGTTCGTAGTAACGACTTCAGTCGTTATCTTTCCCAAGTTCGTAGTAACGACTTCAGTCGTTATCTTATCTTAGTTCGTAGTAACGACTTCAGTCGTTATCTTTCCCAAGTTCGTAAGTAACAACGTCAGTCGTTCCCTCCCCCTATCAAATACGCTTTAAATAAACCCTGAACTGCAAACAGAGACAATCCATTCCCAGTAACTTTTTCAATTAACCCCCGCTTCTTCAAAGACTGTACCGCCTTCAAAAAATCAGCATCAGACAAAGCCAACTCAGCCGGTTTTTGAAAAATATCCGATGCTTCCTGGTTCGCCAACCACCGAATCACCAGTTTCTCCGACTCCGACAACCGTTGATAATACCCTTGCAATCGGGATTCTAAGTCTCCGAGAAAGAGACTGGGATAGGATAAGAAGCGATCGACACTGCCATCAAATAAATCTTGAATCGTAGAGGCAATGATATTTAACCAGGAAGGGTTACCACCATAAATCCGGATCAGTTCCCCCCATTTATCGGCATCAGTTAATCCTTTAGAGTCCAAAATATCTACGGCAGACTCTCCTAATCCCCCCAAATTTAAACTCCGACAGTGACGATTTTCTCTTTCTAGGCTGACGATTTCCGTAGGGGTTTCCCAACTGAGGAGAAGGAAGCAACTATTATGAGGCGATCGGGCAAGTTGTTCCCAAAATTTGCCGTACTCTTGACAATCCGGCAGATAGGTTCCGGCTAATTCCCCACTGGCAAAGAGTTCTTGTAACTCATCGAGGATAATCAGGCAAGAGTGCGATCGCAGATAGTCAATCAGAGAAGGCAGTTGGATTTCTCCATTTGCCGATAAAAACTCAATTAATTGACTTTTAAGGCATTGCAGCGTCAGAGTATTGCTACAGTTGCGCCACAGAATACAGTCAAAATTCTCTTTAATCTGTTCCACCAGTTCTCTAGCCAGGGCAGTTTTCCCCATTCCCGGCAACCCACAGAGATTGACAATGCGGATTTTTTCGTCAAGTATCCAACCTTTAAGCCTTGTTATCTCATTGCTACGGTTGTAAATATGAGCGAATTCCGGCGCTTCGGTAAAGTTGTGGCGTTTTTCGGCTTTTTGCTTGGAGGTTGTGGAGGGCGATCGGTTTTGGCTGGCTTCCCCAGAGTGCCAATTGTCTCCACAGAGATTGATGCTACTTCGCACAAATTTACTATGTACAAAATTATTACTTACATTTGAATTTGATATAGAAACCCTTTCAAGGGTAGCGCGGAAATTAGATTTATTAACTTTTTCCTCTAATTCTTCTGAGAACAGTTGCCATAAATTGCCAGCTACCCTCTTAACATTCGCTTCAGTACAGTGATATTCATCCGCGATTTCCCTGTATTTTTGACTATTCCAGACCCCTGCTAATACTGCCTGTTGCAAACTATTTAAGTGGGACCCAGTTTTGGTTAGCAGTAACTCATCAGCCCATTTCAGGACTTCTTGGACATCCATCAGTGACATAGAAAGTAGTTTTTAGTAATTCTACTACTTTTTTTATCTTTTTGCAACCTTTAGCAACCAAACATCACTTTTTGTCACCCTCTCAAAAGCCAAACACTTCATAAATTAGCCACCAAATGCTACCTCGTAGGGGATGACAGGAGACCAATTGGGTGGCACTATAGTTAAGTGAACAGCAATTTTATAAGCTGGACAGCAACCCTCTAAATTCTGGGATAAAGTAAGGGCGTCATAATTCTCCCCTTGTCTTATGCTTAAACAAATCCTCAGACCTTTAGCCCAACTCGTCAGATCCTTAATCCAATGGATCAAATCTTTAGTCCGGGTTAAAAACGACACCCTAACAGTTTTATTTTTTGGCAAAACTGGAGTGGGAAAAAGCAGCACCCTCAACGTCCTATTTGGCTTAAACTGGGCCACCGATCATGCTGTGGCTTGTACTAAAAAGCCTCATATTGCCTATATAGATGCCTCTCATTACTCGGGTTTTCCCTATAAGCAAGTAAGAGTGGTGGATCTACCGGGAATTGGCGAGAGTCTAGCTGGGGATAAAAAATACATGGCTTACTACAAAAAATGGATTCCTCAAGCCGATTCCTTAGTCTGGGTGACTCAAGCTAATACGAGGGCCTACAAACGGGATGAAATTTTTTTGAAGCAGTTAAAACCTTTTTTCAAAAAGTCTTTATTTTTAATAGTCGCCCTTAACAAAATAGATTGTCTGGGAGTGTATGAGGGCGAGAAGCCATTTAAAATTGCCACAGCCGAACCTTCCGAAGACCAGCTCAAAATAATTCCCGAAAAAGTTGCTGATATTTACGGCATTTTTGATGGAGCAATCAATGGATCGATAATCTTTCAGAAAAATCACATCGTACCCTACACATCCTTTTACGGATGGGGGATAGAAAAATTGAGAACAAAAATCTTGAAAAGGAGTTAATCGAGTATGTTTGAAGAAATACAAAATAAGATATCTAACTGGTTGTCGGGAAGAAGAAAACCAACCCGGCAGTTTAGGATTGTTGTCGGTTTAAATCAAGTGGATCAAATGATTCCTGGCGGCTGGAATGAGCGGTTAAATAGTCCCACCAATGATGCGGAAAATCAGATAAATAAGCGTTGTCAAGATATTATAAAACAGATTGAAAATTCGACTGAAATATCTGCAATAAATATAGAATACTATTCTGCGTTCAAACGTTACAGATTAATCCCTTTATTGACGAAAATAATTCAAAATGCGGAGGCCGGATTTAAGATTGATAGTGTAGAACCTGCCGATCCATTTGAATTAGCTGATTCAGAAATTAAAGCTGTTGCAGATGAAAAGCGTAGAAAAATGGGAACCTCTGCTGAGGGAGAATCTGATTCTAATAAAAACAATCCCGATTATCTGAAAAATTTTATGTCTGATGAAGAATTCAATTCAATTTTGCACAAACTAGAACAAGAAACTAAATATCCACCAAAAGTAGCTGTGATTGGCAAATCTGGTGTTGGGAAAACAACAACCATTAATAATTTGTTTAATGCTCAATTAAAAACAAGCCCCACAACTGTTGGTACGACAAAGGCACAGACAAAAGAATTTACCCTATCAACAGGCGGAACGTTAACTGTGGTCGATTTACCTGGATATGGCCGTAGTGAAGCCGAAGATCCAGAGTATAAGAAAATCTATGAAGCGATAATTCCTGAGTGCGATATAGTTTTGCTTATTTTACAAGCAAATACACGAGATTTTTCGGATGATATTGAAATGATTAAACAAATTACAGCACTCTTAAAAAATCATCCTATTCCTAAAAGATAGAAAAAATGATTTTGATTGGTCAATTCAGGTAGTAACAGAGGTAGGGATCTATGGCTTTAACACCAGAAGAAGAAGAACAAGTAAGACAATTATTATCCCGAGAGAGCGCTCAAAAGCAAAAAGCAGTTCGAGCATCTAAGGAGAGCTTACTAGCATGGCTAAAAGAAAACGCTGGTCCGATAATTCTGAAGCTTACGGAAGTCGCACTAAAGATTCTTATAGATCGTCTTCTGGGAAGATAACAACAGAGCTAGACCGATATTTCGGCAGTAACTCTCAATCTATAGGGAGAGCACGAGTCCCGCCAATTATGTGAACCATGATGATATTTCGGTTCAGCCATTGATTTTCATTGAGAAAAACTCCCACATAGTTTAGTTTCAAATGTTAGTTTTAAGCGCTTCCTCCTCCTGTGTGGGAAGCTTAATCTTAAAAATGTTTAAAAACCTATTCACTAATTTAAACAGTCATTTTTCAAAGGGTTTTAACATTTTGATTAGACCTCATATCCCCGAAATTATTAAAAAATTTAGCCGGTTTTGTAATGGGTTATTTTTTAATCTACTAACCCCTAATCGCCTTTCTTATACTCCAGAATGCGATCGCTTAAATCCATAACACCCATAAACTTATAACACTGACAAATTTCTCGCTATCGGGTTTTGTTAAAAACTCCACCATGTCCGATGACAACTGTTCGGGCTGACTATCCCACCAAATAAAAGTATGAGTATCTAATAAAACTTTCATACACCCCAAAAATCATCCGGTAAAGGCTCATCAAAATCATCACTCATCACCATTGCCCCATAATTTAATCCGACTTTCGGTATCATAGGTTGCTGACTGGGCAATGGCAGCACTTTGGCAAAAGGTACTCCTTCAGAAGTTAAGAGGATCTCTGTCTGATTCTGAAGATCTGCCAATAATTCGATTAAGTTCTCCGGTAAGCTAGTAATCTCAAAGGTTTTCGGCGACATAGTTTCATCTGCGTTAACTTTGCCAGTGTTGTCTAGGATAATGCTATTTTTATAAATTTCACAGTCATAGAGCCGGATGTTTGTATTCACTGTGTCCATCCCTGCCTAGTCTAAATCCTGAGAACCGACCTCTTAAGCCGAATATGGGTATCAAGCAGGTATTTCATTTCCATTGCTGAAGTTCCGCATAGCTGAATACCGCCGGGATGGTTGAAGAGATGAGCCCGTTCTGGAATTTCTGATTTTTTAATCTACTAACCGGCGATCGCCTTGCTTATCCATGACGGGACTGAGGCGGACCTGGGGAGTGATCGCACCCAAATAGACTATAATCAAATAGACCCACTCACTCAATACCAATGGAGGTCAGGCGGCATGAAATTAACAGCGACCGAGCAAGGATTGTTAATCCCAAAGGATATGTTAGGTGAAAACCAAGAATTTGAGCTTACCCAAGAAAATGATAAAATTATTATTACGCGCATCAAGAGAACCTCTTCTATTTGGGATTTAGGTTCCAATCCTGTTGACTGTGATGTAAAAGATGCTGCTGTTAACCACGACAATTATCTTTATAAGCAGTGAAAAATATCTACTTTTTGGATACCAGCTATATTTTGGCTTTAGAAATTAGAAATGAAGATGCTCATCAACAGGTAGCACGGAGTTGGGCTGATTTAGCCCCATTTAAACCCAGGATAGTCACGACTACTTACATTTTTGATGAAGTGGTTACATTTTTTAACAGCCGGAATCTTCATTTTAAAGCAGTTGAAGTCGGGACTCGTTTTTTGGAAAGTTCCGATATTGAGCTAATCGAGATTACTCAAGATTTGTTTAGCCAAGGATGGCAATATTTTAAAAGACATCAAGATAAATCTTATTCTCTAACTGATTGTTTATCATTTATTGTTATGCAGGAACGAGAGATTGTTACAGCTTTAACTTTAGATCATCATTTTCTCCAAGCTGGATTTCAAATCGTCCCCTCCTAACTTCGCTTCAGGGAGGCGATCGCAATTTACAACTTCTGCTTAGACTAAACATCGGCGGGATGGTTGAAGAGATTAGCCCGTTGTGGAATTTCTGATTTTTTAATCTACTAACCAGCGATCGCCTTGCTGATTTATGACTCAACCTCGAACAAAGAGCGAGGCAAACCAGACTGACGAATAATTGACTGCAACGTACCAATTTTTAATTCTTTATAGTTAGGAACTGGAACGGTAACAGTTGATTCCAATTCTTGCAATTGCATAATAATATGGCTGCCTCTGACTCTCACTTCAACAAAACCATGTTCTTCTAAAATTTTGCAAACTTCCTTTGCTGACAAAACTCGTAATTTACCCAATTTTAATCTCCAGTGACTCTACCCAAACCTCATTATTTAATCGACGCTCAATTTCTGAAGCACTAGCCGTCTCAAAAAAAAGTTCTAAGGCTTCAATTAAATTAGAACGAGCTTGTTCCACTGTGTCACCTTGACTCGCCAGATCTAGTTCGGGACATAAAGACACATATCCATTACCTTCTCGTTCAATGATTGCAGTGAGTTGTTGAGTTTTTTTCATCTGCTTTTTCAAAAAAGTTTAGAGTGATTATCTCCTGATTTTAGCATATTTTTATTGAGATTATAGCACCATTCAGATTAAGGATTAATCGGGTAGAAGGTGAACCTCGATTGTGCATTTGCAAGTCAGTCGGTTAGTAGACTCAAGCCGATCGCCTCTTAATTCCCCATTCCCCGGGACTGGATGAACCAAGCCCCCTGAAGTCGGTCCATCCTGTACCGGAATTGGGACACAAGACCCGCATAAAAAGCCCAAACCCTCGCCGAATCAAGATTTTCGGGATTTTTTCCGGAAACGCCCGTGGGAGGTTTTTTGTGGGGAGGTTTCATGGTATGGTGTGGATCAGCAAAATCAACTTACCCGGTCTAAACGACCTACCCCTTCTCCAAAGCTAATCATGTCCCTGTTCGTCAGTGTTTCTCTGTCTAGGTTTCAGCTAACTTGTCCACCGTAAGCGGTGGAGATGCTCTGCAATGGATGCTCGAACCTGAACGGTTAAGGCACGGTGGGATATGGATTAACAGCGTTTGAGGCTAAAAATTATCAGGATTAATTCCGATTGAGTCAGTTTGATTCTGGCTAGGTTTACGGCGTTATTGTGCCGCAATTCTTTTGATGATGTTAGGGGAGGAAACTTGAACAGTCGCAGACTCAGACAAGAGTGGTTTTCAAATGTGCGCGCGGATTTATTGGCGGGTGCAGTGGTGGGTTTGGCGTTGATTCCCGAGGCGATCGCCTTTTCAATTATTGCTGGGGTTGATCCCAAAGTCGGACTTTATGCATCCTTTATTATTGCCGTGATGACGGCCTTTTTAGGGGGTAGACCCGGGTCAATTTCGGCGGCGACGGGGGCGATGGCGTTGCTGATGATTGATTTGGTCAAGGATCATGGATTGCCCTATTTATTTGCGGCAACGTTGCTAACGGGAATTATCCAAGTTGTGTTTGGTTTTCTCAAACTGGGACGGCAGATGAAATACGTTCCCCGGGCGGTGACCATTGGCTATATTAATGCTTTGGCGGTGTTAATTTTTATGGCCCAGTTGCCACAATTGACGGATGTTCCTGTGGCAGTTTATGTGCTTACAGGTCTGTCTTTGGCGATTATTTATATCCTGCCTCGGTTTACGAAAGCGGTGCCTTCTCCGTTGGTGGCATTGGCGGTGATGACGATCGCGGCGATCGCCCTCAAATTAGAAGTACCCAGGGTTGGGGATATGGGAGAATTACCCACCACCTTACCCTTCTTTGCACTGCCACAAGTTCCGCTGACTTTAGAAACTTTGCAGATTATTTTACCCTATTCCCTAACCTTGGCAATTGTCGGGTTATTAGCCTCATTTCTGACCGCTTCCTTGGTGGATGAACTGACCGATACCCCTAGTGATAAAAACCAAGAAGCCAAAGGACAAGGAATTGCCAATATTGTCACCAGTTTTTTTGGCGGCATGGCCGGATGTGGGATGATTGGACAATCGGTGATTAATGTCCAATCCGGGGGACGAGGACGGTTATCAACCCTCGCGTCTGGGGTGTTTCTATTATTTGCCATTCTGATTTTGCGGGATTGGGTGAAGCAAATGCCAATGGCGACCTTGGTTGCCGTGATGATTATGGTAGCTATTGGGACATTTCGTTGGTCATCGGTCAAAAATATTCCCCGGATTCCGCGCAGTGAAACCGCTGTGATGTTGACCACTATGTTTGTGACAATTTTCACGAAGAATTTTGCCTTGGGAGTGGTGACGGGCATTGTCATGAGTACGGTTTTTTTCTCCCGCAAAATTGCCGATTTGGTCTTTGTGGATAAGGTTCTCAGTACCGATGGAACGCACCGGATTTATCAAGTTGCGGGACAGATTTTCTTTTTATCCAAGGAAGATTTTATCGGGTCATTTGATTTTAATGAATTGGTTGATCGCGTCACGGTAGATTTAACTCACGCCCATCTTTGGGACCAAGGGTCTGTGGAGATGCTGGATAAAATCGTGATTAAATTCCGCCGCAATGGAACTGATGTGGAATTAGTCGGTTTAAATCAAGCCAGTGCAACCTTGTACGATAAATTGGCAACCTACAAACAACCGGATCTATCCCCCAAATCTGACCAATGGAAAGAACAGAACGAATCCGAATATCCATCCCATCATTCCCAATAACATGAAAAAGATTTTGATTTGCACTGATGGATCGCTGTTTGCAGAAACCATCTATCGTTATGGCGCTGATGTGGCTACCAAACTAGAGGCGGAAATTGATGTATTGTGCGTGACGGATATTCGCAGTCAACAGGCAGTTTCGACCGGAAACTTTAGCGGAAGTATTGGGATTGATGCTTCGGAAAATTTGCTGAATCGCTTGGTGGAGTTGGAACATGAAAAAGCCAAAATTAACCACCAACGGGCCAAGCTGATTTTACAAACCGCTGCGAGTCGTCTCAAATCCGAAGGAGTTGATTGCATTAACCTGATCCATAAAACCGGCTTTTTGGTGGATTGCTTGGATGAGTTTGAGGCAAGTTCTGATTTAATTGTATTAGGGAAACGGGGAGAAGCAGCGAGTTTTGCTTCGAGTCATTTAGGTGCGAATTTAGAACGGATTGTCCGAAGTAGCCCGAAGCCTTGCCTGGTAGTTCCCCTGGAATATCAACCGATTGACCGGGTATTGTTGGCCTATGATGGCAGTCCCACGGCGCAGAAAATGTTGCAATTTATGCGGGAATCCCCGTTATTTAAGGGGGTGGACCTGCATATTGTTAAGGTGGCTAAAAGTAAGGACAGTCCCACGGCAAATCCCAGATTGCAGGAAGCAGAACAAGCCTTGCAAGGTGCTGGATTTAACCCGGTGATTTGCCGTTTAGAGGGAGAACCGGAAAAGGCGATCGCCTCCTATATTACCGAACAAAATATTAGCTTGTTACTCATGGGTGCCTATGGTCATAGTCGGATTCGTAATTTAGTCATTGGCAGTACCACTGCCCAAATGTTGAGAAGTAGCAATATTCCGGTATTGTTATTTCGTTAGTCTAAATTGAGATAAAATTAGGGTCATTTTTGAATCGAGGAAACTTCTTTATGCAGATCACCAATACCATCCATTTTCGTAACTTCAAAGGCGATATTTTTGGCGGATTAACCGCTGCAGTAGTTGCCTTGCCAATGGCCCTCGCTTTCGGGATTGCTTCCGGGGCAGGGGCCTCAGCCGGGTTATGGGGGGCGATTTTAGTTGGCTTTTTTGCTGCCTTATTTGGCGGTACCCCCAGCCTGATTTCTGAACCCACAGGACCGATGACCGTTATTGTTACCGCAGTCATTGCCGAATTGATGGCAAATAACCCAGAAAATGGTCTGGCGATGGCATTTACGGTGGTGATGATGGGGGGGGTTTTCCAAATTCTATTTGGCGTATTGCGATTAGGGAAGTATATTACGATGCTTCCTTATAACGTGATTTCCGGCTTTATGACGGGAATTGGGGTAATTTTAATTTTCCTGCAAATTGCCCCTTTTATCGGACAACAAACGCCGTCTGGTGGGGTGATTGGGGTAATCAAAAACTTCCCAAATCTCATTGCAAATATTAATCCTTGGGAGACGATTTTAGGGATAACAACTCTCGCCATTTTATTCCTTTATCCGGCTAAACTGAAGCGTTTTATGCCGCCGCAACTGGTGGCTTTAGTGATTGGAACGGGCATTTCTTTGGTTTTATTTGGCGGAATGGAGATTCGCACCATTGCCACGATTGGAGAAATCACCCCGGGTTTACCCACACTCCAGATGCCGACATTTACTGCGGACAATTTGCGGTTAATGTTTGTGAATGCGATAGTTTTGGCGATTGTAGGTTCGATTGATTGTCTGTTAACTTGTTTGGTAGCTGACAGCTTGACCCGGACCGAACATAAATCTAATAAAGAATTAATCGGCCAAGGGTTTGCTAATTTAATTACCGGATTATGTGGCGGGATTGCTGGTTCTGGGGCAACGACGGCAACGGTGGTGAGTATTCAAGCGGGGGGAAGAACCGCTTTAGCCGGAATTAGTCGGGCGTTAGTGCTGTTGATTGTGGTGCTATGGGCGGCCCCTTTAACTTCCGTTATTCCCTTAGCCGTGTTAGCAGGAATTGTCCTCAAGGTCGGGATTAATATTATTGATTGGGGATTCCTGAAGCGGGTTCACAAAATTTCCTTGAAGGCGGCTGGAATTGTTTATAGTGTCGTGTTACTCACGGTTTTTGTCGATTTAATGGTTGCGGTTGCAGTTGGGGTATTTATTGCGAATATCTTGACGATTGAGCGCTTGGATGAACTGCAATCTCAATCGGTGAAAGCGATTACCGATGCCGATGACCAAATTGTGTTGACATCCGAGGAAAAACAGGTTTTAGATTTAGCAAATGGACGGGTTTTACTGTTCCATTTGAGTGGACCGATGATTTTTGGGGTTGCGAAAGCGATCGCCCGGGAACATAATGCGATCGGCAATTATGATGTGCTGATTGTGGATTTGGGTGAAGTGCCGATTTTAGGGGTGACTTCTTCCCTGGCAATTGAAAATGCCATCCAAGAGGCGATCGATGCGGGACGGGATGTGATTGTCGTCGGTGCAACGGGCAAAGTGAAGCGTCGCTTAGAAAAATTGGGGATTGCCGGGTTGATTCCGGGGAACCACTGGATGGGCGATCGCCTGACGGCCCTCAAAGAAGGATTGTCGATGGTTCGGCAGAAACAAAGCGTTAGCTATAATGAAATTCAGCAACCTTTTTCACCGATTTCTGACGCTTAATCCTGAACACCTTTGGAGGAACGAACATCATGCAGCTAGAGATACAACCGGAACAAACTCAGGGTAATTCCCCAGACGATCGCCTCGATTGGGAAGTGAATCGTCGCCGAAATTTTGCCATCATTTCTCACCCCGATGCTGGTAAAACCACCCTTACGGAAAAACTCTTGCTGTATGGAGGGGCAATCCAAGAAGCAGGGGCGGTTAAAGCCAAACGGGCCCAACGGAGTGCCACCTCCGACTGGATGGCAATGGAACAACAGCGGGGAATTTCGATTACCTCCACGGTTCTGCAATTCCAGTATCAAGACCATTTATTGAACCTGTTGGATACCCCCGGACACCAAGATTTTAGTGAGGATACTTATCGCACCCTGGCAGCAGCAGATAATGCAGTGATGCTGATTGATGCGGCGAAAGGGTTAGAGACTCAAACTCGGAAATTGTTTGAAGTCTGCCGGATGCGACAACTGCCGATTTTCACCTTCATTAATAAACTTGATCGCCCGAGTTTATCCCCTCTGGAGTTGATTGATGAAATTGAGCAGGAACTCGGGTTAAGCACCTATGTGGTGAACTGGCCGATCGGGACAGGCGATCGCTTCCGGGGAGTGGTCGATCGCCGTCAACAAAAAATTCACCTGTTTGAAAAAAGTGCCTCCCACGGCAGTAAGAAAGCGACGGATACCGTCATTCCCATCGGTGACCCTCGCCTAAAATCCTTGATAGAACCGGAGTTGTATCAACAACTTCAAGAGGATTTAGAATTGCTGGATGGAGTCAGTCCGGAACTGGATTTAGAGGCAATTCATAACGGCCAATTAACCCCAGTGTTCTTTGGTAGTGCCATGAATAACTTTGGGGTCGAGTTATTTTTGGAGGCGTTTTTAGACTATGCGATCGCCCCGGCCCCCCATGACAGCGACCAGGGAGAAATTCCCCCAACCTATCCGGAATTTTCGGGATTTGTGTTCAAATTACAGGCGAACATGGACCCGAAACATCGCGATCGCGTCGCCTTTTTGCGCGTCTGTTCCGGTCAGTTTGAAAAAGACATGGTAGTGACCCATACTCGCACCGGCAAGACCATTCGCCTCTCCCGTCCCCAGAAACTATTTGCCCAGGACCGGGAAACCGTAGAAGTCGCCTATGCCGGAGATGTAGTCGGATTAAATAACCCAGGCAGCTTTGCGATCGGGGACACAGTTTGCATGGGAAAACCGATTCGCTATCCGGAAATTCCCTCCTTCTCCCCCGAACTATTTGCCTTCCTGAAAAATGCTGACCCGACGAAGTATAAAAACTTCAACAAAGGCGTCTCAGAATTGCAAGAAGAAGGGGCAGTGCAAATTCTCAACTCCACCGATGAAAGTAAGCGCGACCCGATTTTAGCCGCCGTTGGACAACTCCAATTTGAAGTCGTTCAATTCCGGTTAATCAATGAATATGGGGTGGAAACTCGCCTAGAAATCTTACCCTATTCCGTCGCCCGATGGGTCGTCGGAGGTTGGGAAACCTTGGAAAAAGTCGGTCGCCTGTTTAATACCTTTATCGCCAAAGACCGATGGGACCGTCCCGTTTTATTGTTCAACAATCAATGGAATTTGGACCAAAATTTAGCCGACCATCCCGAACTCAAAGTCAGCCCGATCGCCCTTCCTCCCTCCTAATCCTTTTGAGGAGAGTAAAAGTAGGGTGGGCACTGCCCACCTTAATGTAGGTGGGCAGTGCCCACCCTACAATGGCTTCCTCGTTTTTACAGATCTATCACAACCGGATTTTGTATGACGCACCCGTTTTCTATCCTGTGATTTTGTCCCATTCACTCTAATCTCATGACTTACTATATCGCCCCCAGATTCCTCAACAAATTAGCCGTTCATATTACCAAGAATTTCCTCGACTTACCGGGCATTAACGCCCCGCTAATTTTAGGAATTCATGGTCACAAAGGAGAAGGAAAATCCTTCCAATGTGAATTAGTTTTCCAACGGATGAAAGTCCAAGCCATTCATCTATCCGCCGGGGAATTAGAAAGCCCAGATGCAGGTGACCCTTCTAGGTTGGTGCGCTTTCGGTATCGAGAAGCAGCGGATATTATTAGCAAACATGGCAAATTAGCCGTGTTAATGATTAATGATATTGATGCCGGTGCAGGACGAGTAGATAGCGGAACCCAATACACCGTGAATACGCAATTAGTCAATGCCACATTGATGAATATTGCCGATAATCCCACCAATGTTCAGCTTCCCGGTAGCTACGATAGTGAACCGTTACCTCGGGTGCCGATTATTGTCACCGGGAATGACTTTGGTACTCTGTATGCACCCTTGGTTCGTGATGGACGCATGGACAAATTCTATTGGGAACCTAATCGAGAGGACCGATTAGAAATTGTCACTGGAATTTTTACCCCTGATGGACTGAATCGAGGTCAAATTGAACAACTGGTGTCTAAATTTGAAGGTCAATCCATAGACTTTTTTAGTGCTTTGCGCGCCAGTATTTATGATGAGCAAATTTTAGCCTTTATTGAACAAACTGGATTTGATAAAATTGGCCTAAAAGTTGCCAACAGTACGGAAAAGCATAGCTTTATTAAACCCGATTTCCGCCTGGAACACCTGATAGAAAAAGGGGAACAAATGGTGAAGGAACAGCACCATATTCAAGAGTTGCGATTGGTTGCTGCTTATAACCGTTCTTTGGCGGAAAGTAACACGGCACAACGCTATGGATTTATGCCGGGACAACCGCCTATCTCGGGGAATGGAATCCGTCAGGAAAACCAGGGTTTTAACGCTCAATCCACAGCATCCAATGGTTCTCCCTCTGCGCAGGTGTCTCGTCCCCAAAACCAACCTCAATCTGCTACAGCAACCTTAGATTTGGATGCGTTGAAACAACTCAGACAGTTAGTGTCACAGGGTTATCCGATTGGCATTGAGCACGTCGATCGCCGTCGGTTTAGAACCGGGTCCTGGCAAAGTTGTGGATGCATTCAAACCGGGAATGAATCTGAGGCGATCGCCTCCTTAGAATCCTGTTTAGCCAACTATGCCGGGGAATATGTTCGCCTATTTGGAATTGATGCAAATAAGCGCCGAGTCATGGAAACCATCATCCAACGTCCTGATTAGTCAGGATTGTATAGAAAACCTTGCTCCAATTTATTTAGAAAGAATAGATTGGAGCAATAATCATTTTCCTCACATCCAGATAAGTTGGATGCCAATGAGAGTCAGAAATTTGGAAATTTTCAAGAAATGTTATAATCAATCTTAGCAATTTTTATCACAACATAGATAGGCATTCTATAATTTATGCTAAAAAAAATACGCCTAAAAAACTTTAAGAATTTTCAAGAGGCGGAACTCATCCTCGGTCCTTTTACATTGTTAATCGGAACCAATGCATCGGGAAAAAGTAATATTAGAGATGCTTTGCGGTTTTTGCATGGCATTGCTCGTGGCTATAATCTCGCCGAAATTATGGGCGAAAAATATGTAGAAGGGGGAGTTTTACAGTGGCGCGGAATTCGCGGAGGGACGCGAGAAATTACGTTTCTTAATGCTGAAACCTTTACCCTGGAAGTGGAATTTACGGTTGACTATCAAGAGGAACAGCAAGAAGCTATATATGGCATTACCGTAAATCCAGGGAAAAGTGGCAGAAGTCCCCGAGTGTGTCGAGAAAAACTCCACATTAAAAATTTCCACAATCCGGTTTTTGAATCCACTTTAATTAATGATGGGGCCGAGGAATATTTCCAGACTAAGACCGATGATGGAAAGTATTATAAACTAAATTTATCTCCTGGCAAACCTGCTGTTTCACAATTTTCGGAAATCAATGTTTACACATTAATATCTTATATGTTGGCCGAGGATTTTGCAGGAAAACACTGGACGTACATTCAATCTATATCAGAACAATGTTTAAATGCTCTCAATGATATACAATTTCTGGACCTCAATCCAGAAGCGATCCGGATGCCATCGGTTCCAGGACAAACTATTTTAGGCGATCGCGGCGAAAATCTCTCCTCTGTCTTGTTTGATATTTGTCAAGACCCCCAAAAAAAGGCCATCCTGCTGGAGTGGATACAAGAACTCACCCCAATGGATGCTCAAGATTTTGAGTTTCCATCAGATTTTACCGGAAAAATTTTATTGACTTTAGTCGAAAAGAGTGGACAAAAAATATCAGCCTACAGTGCTTCCGATGGAACTCTGAGATTTCTAGCCATGATAGCTGCATTACTGGGTTCATCTCCGGCAAAACTCTACTTTTTTGAAGAATTAGATAATGGCATCCATCCCACTCGGTTACATCTCTTACTGCAATTGATTGAACGGCAAGTTTCTCAAGGGAAAATCCAAATGATTGCCACCACTCATTCCTCCCAATTACTCAGACTTTTAAGTCCTAATCTCTTAGAATCTGTCTCGTTAACCTACCGTTTAGAAAATAGACCCGATGCCAAAATCATCCGGATTTTAGATATCCCGAATGCTCAAGAGGTTTTGGAAAAACAAACCCTCGCCCACCTCCACGAATCAGCTTGGTTAGAGAATGTGATGGAATTTATGAGTGATGAGGGGGAAGAATGAGGGTTTTAGTTATTCCTGAAGACTTTCGCAAGGACCAATATATGCTCAAACCCATCATCACTGCCTTGATGAAAAGTCTGGGTAAACCTAGCGCTAAAATCAGAATTTGCCAAGACCCTCTTTTGGGAGGTGTCAGCGAAGCGTTAAAATGGGAAAATATTGAAAGTATTATTAATCAGTATCCGATGGTCGATTTGTTTTTGCTTTGTGTCGATCGCGATGGAAAGGAAGGGCGAAAAGTTGCCCTCGACAAACTGGAAACGAAAGCTCATCAAATTTTAGGGAATCGCCGGTTATTTTTGGCTGAAAATGCGTGGCAAGAAATCGAGGTTTGGGTTTTAGCGGGTCAAGATTTACCACCGGATTATAATTGGCAGGTCATTCGCCAAGAAATTAATCCTAAAGAAACTTACTTTTTGCCATTTTCTCAACAGCGCAGGTTATTAGATGCACCGGGAGAAGGGCGCAAACCCCTCGCAGAAGAAGCAGCACGCCGGTATGACCGAATTCGCCAACTTTGCCCCGAAGATATTGGCAATTTAGAAGATAGAATCAAAACTTTGATCGCAGACTATTCCTAACCCTGATAAGGTCCTGATATTAAGAGTGAATCTGCACAGTTCCTATCAGCACGACTGTACCAACAGTCCGGATTAGCATAGACTTATCAGATAATGATGGAGTGAAAACTATGTTCCACATTGGCGAAGTCTCTCGTCGTCTGGGACTCAACACCCAAACGCTTTACTTTTATGAACGTATTGGATTAATCCCCTCTCCTCAACGCACAGAGGCGGGTTATCGGCTGTTTTCTCAGGCGGATTTGGACCGTCTGGTCTTTATTGTGCGTGCGAAATCCTTGGGGTTAACCCTGGATGAAATTAAGGACATTTTGGCTTTAAGAGAGGGCCGATCGCTCACTTGTCAAGCGGTTTATGACCGACTCAACCAGAAAATTCAGGGGATTGAGGAGAAAATTCGCCAGTTGCAAGGGTTGCGGGATGAACTGGTCCCTCTAGCCGATCGCTGTCGCGCCAATCTGGATCCCCTGAATACCGCCAAGGAATGTACGGTCCTGGAAGCGCAAGAGGGACCATCCTGAACCCTTTTCAAAATTTTTGACCAAACCCCTTGACTTTATACCTAGGTATAGGGCTTACGCTGAAGGTAATTCACAGCTAAACCCAAAGTCAGGAGAGTTTTTAATGTTTAAAACGGTCACCGATACCCTCGCCATTGGTTCCGATGCGGACGTTCAATCTTTAGAAAATCTTGCCGCCACCGGCTATAAAACCGTGATTGATTTATGTCCCGCAGCGGAAGGAACCCAACTGGATCAGGAAACCGTGAAGGGCGTGGGATTGGAATATCTGAGCGTTCCAGTCTCCATGCAAACCCTGAATGATGAAACCTTGACCGCCTTTAAAACTGCGCTTCAGACTGCGGAAAAACCTGTCTATACCCGCTGTGCTTCCGGCTTGCGGGCGGGGGTCTTTTCTCTACTCACTCTCGGGCAACAAGAAGGTTGGACTAAGGCCCAATATTTACAGCAACGGGAAGCGTTAGAAATTCCTCAAAAACCCAATTGTCCCCTCGCTACTTTTGCTGAGAGTTACTTTGAGTAAAGCGGTTTTAGACGGATTTAATGTAACTAAAAAGGAGTCTGCAAATGAGTGTTATCAAAATAGAAGTGTTAGGAACGGGTTGTAAGAAGTGTCAGCAATTAGAAGCGAACGCAAAAGAGGCGATCGCCACCCTGAACTTAGAGGCGGAAGTCCTCCATATTACGGACCCAATGCAAATTGCTGAACGCGGGGTGATGAAAACTCCAGCCTTGATGGTTAATGACACCCTTGTAAGTCAGGGAAAAGTTGCCACCTCTGAACAAATTCAAACCTATCTGATGGGTTAAATAAAAACCCGCACCCTGAAGGGTGGGGCTATACGGACGAAGCCCGCCTGCGCGGGCTCAAGAATAAAGTTTTTGAGCAGTAAATTTGGTATTAATTCATGGAAAAATTTATGCAAATTTCACCGTTTTGGAAAGAACAGTGGAAGCCACTGTCCCTGATTGTTGCTGTTTTTTTACTCTTCTTTTATCTACCGATTGAAGCGTTACAACAGTCAGAACGACTGCGAAATTCAGTTTGGGAAGCCCTGTATTTGGTGCGATGGTATGCTCAAGAGCACGTTTTATTATGCTTGATTCCCTCGTTTTTTATTGCCGGGGCCATTGCTGTTTTTATCAGCGAAGATGGGGTGATGAAATATCTGGGTTCCAAGGCAAATCCCATTCTTGCTTATGGTGTGGCTTCGGTATCCGGTACAATTTTAGCCGTTTGTTCCTGTACGGTTTTGCCTTTATTTGCGGGAATTTATCGGATGGGGGCGGGTTTGGGTCCGGCAGTCGCCTTTTTGTATTCCGGTCCAGCGATTAACGTGCTCGCTATCATTCTCACTGCCCGCATTTTAGGGTTACAACTAGGAATTGCCCGGGCAATCGGGGCGATTGTATTCAGCATTGTGATTGGCTTATCAATGCAGTGGATTTTCCGTCATGATCCACCCCAGAAGATTCAGGCGAAAACCCTATTATCGGACTCGGAAACCCCTCGTCCCCTCTGGCAAACTGCCCTATTTTTTGCGGTTCTCGTCGGGATTCTAATCTTTGCTAATTGGGCGCAACCGGATACAAATGTGGGGATTTGGGCGGCAATTTATGGGTTAAAATGGTGGATGACTGGCCTGTTGGGTTTGGCGTTAGCGGGAATTGCGATCGCCTGGTTTCATCTCAATCCGGGTAAAGTCACTTTAATTGTTGTGAGTACCGCCATTCTCGCTTGGCAATTCCCCAACCAACCGCTGATTCCCTTCTCCTTTGCGGTTGTTGGATTGTCTTGGTTAACCAGTACCAATAAAGAGGAAGCGGGGGAATGGTTTGAATTATCTTGGGATTATGCGAAACAAATTTTACCCCTATTATTGTTTGGGGTGTTAATTGCCGGGGCGTTATTAGGGCGTCCGGATCATGAAGCCTTGATTCCCTCAGAATGGGTGGTCCAGGCGGTGGGAGGAAATTCTATCTTTGCCAACTTTTTTGCTGCCATTGCCGGGGCATTCATGTACTTTGCCACCTTAACCGAAGTGCCGATTTTGCAAGGATTAATCGGCAATGGCATGGGTCAAGGTCCAGCTTTAGCGTTATTGTTAGCAGGACCGGCTTTATCCCTGCCCAATATGTTGGTAATTCGCAGCATTATCGGAACTCAAAAAACACTTGTATTTGTGGCTTTAGTGGTGGTTATGGCAACCCTGAGTGGAATTATTTACGGGTCATTTTTCGGAGTGAATTAGCTTGATACTCTTAGCCCGCGCAGGCGGGCTTCGTCCGTATAGCCCCACCCTTGAGGGTGCGGGTTTTTGCAGATTCGATTCAAACAATCCCGGGCGATTCCCGAATCGCCCCTACAGCTTCATGCGGTGAAACTTTTGTTATTTAAAACACCACTAGCAACATCTTCAATCAGTTGAATATGGCGCTTGAGTAAGGTTGGCATGGCATAACGTTCGATCGCCGTTTCTCGGGCTTTTTTACGAATCTCTGCCATGCGAGTCGGATGATTGAACACTTCATCCACGCGATCGGCTATTTGTTTGGGGGAGAAAAAGTCTACCAGTAATCCATTTTCCCCATCGGTGATTACTTCTCGGACAGGTTGAGTATCGGACCCCAAAACTAAGCAACCTGTAGACATCGATTCAATCATGGACCAAGATAGAACAAAGGGTCGCGTGAGATAAATATGCACGTCCGATGCTTGAATGACTTTTAAATATAATCCATAAGGCAAGGAACCGACAAAGTGAACCCGGGTTAAATCGAGGGGGACTTTTTTGAGCATATAGTCTTTGTAGGTTTCGCCATTGGGGAGGGATTTGCCATAGCAAACGCGATCGGAACCGACGACGACAACATGACAATTCGGACGGCGTTCCTGAATATAACCCACTGCTTCGATAAATTCAGGAAATCCGCGATAGGGTTCCATGCCTCGGGCAACATAAGTCACGAGTTCATCTACATGGGATAAATCTAGGTTGGGAAGGACTAATTTTGCACCCGGGTCAGGTTTAAAAAATTCCGTATCAACGCCATCATGAACAACGGAAAGTTTGCTATGAAATTCCGGGGGAAATTGCGATCGCTGCCAATAAGTTGGAGAAACGCCCCAATCGCAGGAGGCTAAATCAATTAAAATCGGCGCATTTTTGACGCGAATTCGAGCCACATCATCCGCATTTAACGGGTCGTTCGGGTCAAAGTTGGCATCGGACCCGTAGGCATGATAATACCATTCAAAGTAACACATTAACGGGGTTTCTGGATAGATATCCTTGGCAAAGGTCGTCGGACCCCAACCGGAATGCCCATAAATTACATCGGGGACAAATCCTTGGGTTTTCAGTTGTTCCGCCATGCGATAAACCGCTTGTCCATAAATCACGGCACTTTCTAGGGGACGAACATAATGGTGAGTGCCCGGATGGGGGTCGCGACTGGGTGCAAATAAGGCTTTTTTGACGCCGGGAATTACCCATTCAGGGCGTTCATTTTTGGTACCAAACACAACTTGATTGTTAGGATTACTGCCTAAGACGGTGGCTAAATGACGAAACTGGGCCGGAAAGTTAGGATGCAGAAAGAGGATTCGCATGAGCTATAGTTGCAACAGTTAGGGTGAACAATAAATAAGGGGGGGAAATTAAGATTAGGAACAAAAAGGGATAGATCATAAGTGCATTCCCATGAAAGCTACCCTCACCCTAAATCCCTCTCCCAAAAGGGGAGAGGGACTTTGAATCTTGCTCCCCTTCTCCCATTTTGGGAGAAGGGGTTGGGGGATGAGGGTCCAACCCCCTTTTGTTCCTAATCTGTAAGGGTGAAATTAAACAATTGGAGCTTTGCAGACCCAAACGCAATCTCGGGGAACCGACTGAGTGTCTTTGACTAGAATTTCATAATTGAGATGGGTGAGAAATTGTTCCATGATGCGATCGCTCATCACGGAAAAGGCGGAACCATGCCGTTGTCCTTTTAAATTGAGATGCCATTCACTCAAAAACTTTTGCCAACCTAACTCGCTGAGAATGTTGGTATGGTGAAAGACACAGAGCCGATCGCCTCGCAGTAAGGCCGGAATTTGAGTCAGATAATTGAAAATATCGCGAGGTTCCAAATGCACCATCGTATCGTAACAGAAACAGACATCAACAGAATTAGCTTCGATCGCCTTTAGAGTCAGTCCATCGAGTTTGAGATAGGTGACGCGATCGTCCCCGAGGTGCGATCGCGTGGCCTCTAGCATTTTACTAGAAATGTCCGCACAAATGAGCGTTTTGCAGTGTTTCAGCAACAATCCGCCAGTTTTGCCACCCCCCACACCGATTTCTAAAACCCGATGTTCTGGCCCGATATAAGGCTGAATGAAGCGCTGTTCAATCAGGGTTTCATATTCCGCTAGGGTACTAGCAGCGCCCGCCCCTTTGCCAATCCATTCATCGCCAATGCGATCGAGTTCAGGATGCAACTTTTGCCACATTTCGGCATAAGCATCCCAGGTCCCTTCATAGTCAATGCCGTGATTGGGTTTTTCCATTGCGGTGGCATCTACCTCCCTTATGAGACAACATTCAAGCGAACTTTGATGATTCATCCTCCACCCCGGTGCTCTACCGGGATGACCATCCCCCCGCATTCTTTTACCACAGTTTGGTAATTTAATCCCAAGAAAAATTGAGAGAAAATTCATCCACAAGCTGCTGGTTATGCGGCTGAAAATACTGATTCAAGGTGGATTGGAGTCCATCCGGCAGGGTGGCATACTCTCCCGCATTGTACTTAGGATAGTCGGCAATTTCTATCGGGGGTAACCCTAAAAATGCCAAAGTTTCCGAGAGGGTGGCCGCAGGATTGGCATAAAAGGCTTCGCTTGAACGAATTAAGAATTGCTCTTTGGGGAAAAGTTCCATCCAAGGTTTGAGTTGATTCCTATAAATTCCCCGGGATAAATAGGTGTAATGTTGATGATTGTAACTATAATAGTTGGGGTCAGCCCACATTTTTTCCACTTCCCCGGCAAGTCTTGTCGATTCTTGGGCGATCGCCTCGGCAAAAGAAAGGGTCTCAAATCCCAATCGCACTTCATGATTATAATGAGACCAGGCCCTTTGTACAGGATTTCTGAGCAACAGAATCAGCTTGACTCGGGGAAATAACGCCTTAACCCGCTGGGGAACTAAGGGATGAAATAGATAATAAGGACTCGCTTCTCCAGTCAGTGTTAAGGGTTGCGATTCTCGGGCCGGAAATTGTTGGCGATACCAGTCGATACCGTGATGAAAATTGAGGTCAAAAAAATGAACTTCTTTTTGAGTAGCAGGGAGAATTTGCGGATGTTGAGTCAAGTAATGATAGAGAGAGGTTGTCCCTCCTTTTTGGGTTCCGATAATCAGAAAATCTGGCATAATTGAGTTAGAGTTAGTCTATAAAAATCCACACCCTCAAGGGTGGGGCTACAGGGACAAAGCCTGCCTCCGCAGCCTAAGACAGTAGGGTGGATTCGCGAATCAATCCTACTAGACAGGGGAGAGGTGAGGGAATCAAAGGATAAATTATAAAGGTTTCTTGGCAATCAAATAATTACAAGAGGCTAACTCTTCATTGGTTTGGGGATGGAGAAAGGTCACAAAATCTTGGTCCATATAACTATTAGGATGCGCTAACAAATCCCCGATTTTCATCTCCTTGAATGATTTAGCAATGGGTTGAGGTAACCCCTGGACATAAGAGTTGAGAAACCAAGTTAAAGCTGCGATAGGTAATCCGGGCAGTTCCACGGTACATTCCAGGGCTTCTAACTCACTAAATAAATTTTTGAGACCACTGCTGGTCATATTATAATAATGATCGGGATAGCCATGAAAAGGCTGGAGAAAGGGAACTGCTGCATAAAGCGTTCCCCCGGGTTTGAGAACCCGCGTAATTTCTTTGGCGCATTCAAAGGGGTTTTTAACGTGCTCCAACACCGCCAGGGAAAAGACGGCATCGAATGAATTAGATTTAAATGGAAGTTTTTCCCCAATACTAATGACATCGGTGGTGGGATAATCTACAATATCTAAATTGACGACATTGGGATAATAGAAATTTCTCAACCCGCAGCCATTATCTAAAATTAATCCGTTGGCAAGCTGTTCGATTAACTGGAGGCTAATTGGGTCATAATCATTGGCGGAAATCGAAGCGGTTGATTTAACATTGCCATATTCGGTTAATTGGCGATTCAAAAAGTTATAGTGGTTTGAACTAAGTTTAAATTCTGACCCACAGTCGGGACAAGAGAGAACGGGGTCCTGAACAAAAAGGCGATCGCTGCCACAAACCGGACATTGCAAAATCGCTCGAATTTTGGCTAATTTAGCTTGTTTTTGCTGCGAAAACTCCTCGCACAACTCTCCGGATACAAACAACTCGATGGGAAAGCGATAGAGTTGTTCATCCATCCAAAACTGAATAAACCAAGAGGTTCCTAGGGTAAGCTGACGGGTTAAAATAAACTCTTGGAAGCCGATCGCAGTCCGATTGGGATAGGCGGATTGCACATCGGGGCGATCAACGATCGTTAAGGGGAAAATATCATCAGTTTCATTACAGAGAATGACATCTTCAATCTGACTCGATTCCTTCCCAACAATCCAACCACTAAAAATCACAAACGCTGCTGATATTGCGTCTTGAGGTTGAGGAGAATCAATGCAGTATAAAAAAGGCTGGGACTGCGTTTTAATCTCAGGTAGGGGCAAATCCTTTCGACCCAACAAAGCTTTGGCAAAAGACTTGAAATTGGAAGTATTAAACGTTTTCATCGCTGAGGTTACATCCTGATGCTCATGGGTTTCCTAACTTAAATCAAACTGGATTAAATCCAGATACTATAATCTTCGCGATCGCGAGTTAAATTCGGACTATAGCATGGATCGTGCTTAATGATCGTTTTCCAGCGATTCCGCATATAGTCAATCTCTTTAGAAAACCGAGCAATTTTTTCCGGCGTATCTTCAAATCCGCGACTTTTTGATTCATAGTGATACAAAACCACATGAGGCAAATAGAGATTGCGATACCCTTGTTCCACCATTTTCAAACACAAATCCACATCATTAAACGCAATACTCAAATCTTCCTCATTAAACCCTCCCACGGATTCAAACACTTCCCGACGACACATCAAACAAGCCGCAGTGACTGCGGAATAATTATTCACCGTCTTCAGTTGATAGTAATATCCCGGAACTTGGGATGGAAAATGCTTATGACTGTGACCCGCTACTCCCCCTAATCCAATCACCACTCCGGCGTGTTGGATGCTATCATCCGGGTACAACAACAACGCCCCAACGGCCCCAATACTCGGACGTTGGACCTGTTCTACCATCGCCGTCATCCATTCCCCATCCAGCACTTCGGTATCGTTATTTAAAAATAGCAAATACTGGCCTTCCGCTTGGGTTACGGCATAGTTATTAATTTTAGAAAAATTAAAGGGAACGTCGTATTGAATGCAGCGAAATCGGTCCGGTTCTTTGGCCTCCCATTTACTGAATAACTCTAAGGTTTCCGGTTCATCGCTGCCATTATCAATGACTAATACTTCATAATTGGGATAAGTGGTTTTCTCAAAAATTGAGGTCAGGCAAGTGTTGAGAATTGACCCTAAATTGCGGGTGGGAATAATCACCGTAACTCGCTGATAATCCTGGATATGATAGCGCACAATCCAGTGTCCTCCGGGAGTGGGGAGGACTCGTCCCGGTTCTCCTCGTCGGACTAATGCTTCCGTGAGGGCTTTTTCGGCAGCATCAATGGCATAGTTTTTGCTTTCTAAGTCGCTGGAGGTGGATTGGGGATGAATGCGCCAGTGGTAGAGAATTTTGGGAATATGATAAATTTTATCGGTTTTTTCCGTAAATCTTAAGACAAAATCGTAGTCTTGAGACCCTTCATAACCGATTCTAAATCCGCCAATTTCCTCAACGATCGCCCGTCGATACAATCCCAAGTGGCAGGTGTACATCCGCGAGAGAAAAGAATCAGGACACCAGTCCGGTTTAAAGAACGGGTCCCGCAGCATATTGCTGTCATCTACTTTATCTTCATCGCTATAAATCATATCCGCATCGGGATGAAGATTCAGCCATAAAGCCATTTCATATAAGGCATCGGCATTGAGCATATCATCATGGTCCAATAGGGCAATATAGTCCCCAGTTGCCAAGGCGATCGCTGAATTAGATGCCGCAGAAATATGACCATTTTCCTCGCGAAACACTAACTTAATCCGCTCATCTCGTTCCGCATATTCTTTTAAAATAGG
>JAABSJ010000039.1 GCA_011390515.1 Oscillatoria sp. | reverse complement strand
CCAATTGTTTATTTTATCATAGATACTGCTAATATTGCCAGTTTCTGGGTCAATTATAACGCGCAATTGGTCAGTTTCTAGGATAAATTCGCCTTCGGGTTCTGGGGAGGAAGAATCAGGATTAAGTTCTGATTGCCCTACCCAAAAAACGTGATAACCAATGGAGGGAATATCTAGGCATTCAAATAACAAATGAGTCGGGGTGAGTTGCGATCGCACTCGATTGCCCTGACTATCATACACTTGCCATTCCATCCCAGTTGCAGCAGGTTCCGGTAACTCTAGGGAAACCACTTGCGATCGCCGCCAATTGAGAGAGTTAAACACCATCAGGGGTTGGACCGATCGCAACCCAGCAGGAGGAACCCCAGCAACTTGTGAGGCGATCCCCGCCAATGCCCGTTCTAACACCTCCCGTCCCTGTTCTTCCGCCTCCTGCCAACCCAAATTCGCATCCACATACACCTCCGGAATCGAGGAACCGGGTAAAATATCATGAAATTGATTCAATAATACCGCTTTCCAAGCGGCTTCAATTTGCCCTTTCGGATACTCCGTCCCCGTCACCCTTGTCGCCACTGCCGCCCACAATTCCGCTTCATATAATAACCCCTCACAGCGGCGATTCCATTGTTTTTGGTCGCCATGAGTCGTATAACAACCTCGATGAAATTCCAGATATAATTCATCCCTCCAAACTGGAAACTCTCCCTGCTGTTGCAACTGGCGCAAATAGTCTTCAGCAGTGGTAAATTCCATTGCCGGGAAAAAGGGAGACTGCCGCCAGCGATCGCCAACTTCTAACATATCCCGAGTCGGACCCCCGCCATGATCTCCCACTCCCGGTATCCATAAACTCTCTTTCAGTCCGGTTTTCTGTTCCCAATCACAAGCATAATCCGCCATTTGCACAGGGTCAATTCCGGTGCCAATTGGGGCAGACATTAAACTAAAAATTTGCGTTCCATCGGGAGATTCCCACCAAAAAACGGGATAGGGAAATTCTGTCGTATCATTCCATCGCAACTTTTGGGTGACAAAATATTCGATGCCTCCCTGTTTTAACAATTGCGGCAATTGTCCACAGAATCCAAAACTATCCGGCAACCATGCCACGGGAGAGAGTTTGCCAAATTTTTCTAAACAATACTGTTGTCCATATAACAGTTGTCGGGAAATAGACTCACCACTAATAATATTTAATTCCGGTTCTACCCATAATCCGGCTAAGACTTCCCAGCGTCCAGCGGTCACTTCGGCTTGAATATCTGCAAATAAATCGGGACTGTTGTCTTCAATCCAAGCATAGAGGGCGGCGGTGGAATGTCCAAAGGTGAGGTGAGGAAATCCTGCCATTAAATCCAAAACGGAGGCAAAGGTAAACTCGGCAACATCCCAAGTTTCGGCAATGGGCCATAACCAGGCGAGGTCTAAATGGGCGTGACCGAGTAAAAACAGTTTACTGGTTTGCTGAAACTGTTGTTTCAAATGGGTTCGTAATTCAGCCAGGGATTGCTCAAATTGGGGAACATCATCGGGTAAGCTATTCCAGGCGATCGCCTCAATCTGGGTTTGTAATTGCTGCAATTTCGTCTCGGCATCGGATGAAATTCCCCAATAGTTGCCAATCACCGCTAATTCGTCCGCAATAAACCCCGGGTCAATGCAACTTTCATAATCTTCTTCATAGCTTTTTTCATAAATCCAAACCGACTGCACTAATGCCCCGCAGTCATGTCCGGGACTGACTAATCTTAAAGCAATATCAATCCCTTGACCCGGTTTTGCCTCTTCGATAATCATCACTCGGGTCACACAATCAAATAAATCCCCCTCCTGGACTAACTCCCCATTCACAAAAATTTGGGCCTCATCTGCCCACCAGGTTAGGGCCAAGCGCAAGGTTAATCCCGCCACCGGATACCCCTGCAACTGGTCCGGAACCTGATATCGCAACCCTAACCAAATCGTCTGCTGCCCTTGAGTCCAGGGGATATGTCCTTTCTCGTTGAGTGTGGCCCTCTGCCACTGGTCCCAGGTGTCTGCTGCGGTCCCTTCCTCCACGGATAAATCGGCAATTTGGTATCGCCAACTACCGATCGCATTCACCCGAGTCAGTTGCCGCAGTTTCTCAATTGATCGGGTTATTTCACTGTTTGGATCTGGCATAAATTTGCTCAAATTTTCGATATGATTAAAAGACGGGTTTCGGATTCTCTAGGCATTCTTTAATAGACCTCTTGCCAAAAATCAGGATTGATCCCCCCAACCCCCCTTAAGAAGGGGGGCTTTAGAGAATTTTGTAAGAGGTCTATTAAAAAAACCCGTTACAGAGGTTCATATTGCGGATAGTCAATATGAAATCCGCCCCCGAACAAACTGATTAACTTAAAAATTATGTCCTCTTCCGGTCGATATCAAAGTAAATTATTCAATTTTCTGCAAGCGGGGTCTCGGAAACTGGCGACCCAGTTAGAAAAGGCCGGACAGCAGATCCGCTGGGTTGCCCAAACTGGGGGCCATTATTTACTGATTCCGGTCTATGCAGTGTATCAGGCCACGCGGTTTGTAGGGAAGCAATTGGCGGGAACCGCTAACCCGTCGGAGTCTACAGCCAAAACCCTGGGAACCGCTGAGGCGAATCCAGGGACGAGAGAATCCGACAGACCCTCGGAAACCCCGCAAGGCGATCGCCCGATCGCCCGAGTCTTGAGTGGGGTTGAACTGGTGGCAGTTGCGGCAGCAACAGCGGATACCGAGGAATCCTGGCAAGTTTTAGTTACAGAAGAGGACAACTCACCCCAACCCCAGGAGGTTCTTGCTTTAACCTCTGGACGGACTGGGTTGCGGCAACGGGTACTGAACTGGATTCCGGGGAAAATTCTCGCCCGGTTTGGGGTGAAGGGCGATCGCCCGGGAACCCTCGTCCCCGTTGCATCAACGGAACAATCCTTAACAGTGGCAACTCCCGCCTCGGAAATTGCCACGTCTCGTCCGGTGATTCAAGGGATTGCCACCTTGCTGGAAACGCGGAGTTTAGTTTTAATCAGCGATCGCAACCAAATTTTAGATATTCTCACCCCCGTCCAGCAGCAACAATTGCAAGCCAGAATTGAGGGGGAACTGGCAGCAGCAGGGTACAACCTCCAACCGAAAGGTTTGTCATCCCAGGCAACAGAGTCGGTCCTCACAGGTTCACCCTCTCAGAAACAGTTACCATCTGTTAAGCGATTGCGTCGCTTGCGTCAACTCTTAGGGGGAGTTCAACCCGTTCCTCTGGGCAATTTATTGGACCGGAGTTTAGCCAAAGTGGGGGATTTGTTGCAACCCTCCGCCCTCATTTTGCAACCCGATGGGGTGAGTGAAGTGCCCGAGCCCCAGGGGACCGGATCCCCTCGCCGTCAGGGTCAACCTAAAATTGAAGCCGTCTTGTTAAAGATGGATGCGGCAGTGGCGAGATGGGAAGAGATGCCATTACCCCAGGGAGGAACCCTCAGCCAAACCGTGGCAGATAGAAGCGAATCTCTGCTGAAGGGGATTCAAAACCTGGCGATCGCCCTCGTCACCGACCCTCAGCCAGACCCTACGGATTCTGAACTCTCCCATGAACAGCAATCCCTCTCCCTGCAACTGCAACGGTTGATTCAATCCGCAGTGGATTATTTCTTCGGAAGTTCGGATCGGGCGTTAACCGCAGAAGGCGATCGCCTGTTGACTCCTCCTGAAGTGTCGGGGAAAGAAATAGCACAAAAAGCAGGAAATGTCAAGCCTTTATCTGGAAATTCTGAGGCAGCGACTGGGCAGTTGTCCAGTAACCCGGAATTAGACAGATTGCCGGACTCCTTCTGGGGAGTCGAGGCAGTGGAACAATTTCTGAACCCACCCTATCCGACTACCCGACGAATTGGACAGTCCCGACCCGTCAGCAAGTCCTCCCTCCGCAAATCCACCAAAGGAAATCACCATCGAGTCCAACCCCAGCGATCGGTTCCCCGGACAGCAGTCCAACCCACCGCTACGGTAACCGTTGAACCCACCTCACGGGTTAGCCGTCCTAGTCCCGTTGTTGACTCGACCGTGCAATTGCCACCCCAGGTCGAAACCCAGCCCAAACGCGACTGGATCGACGTGGAAATTGCCGAAGTGGAATATATTATGCACCCCTTAGAGCAAGGGTTGAAGTGGTTTGACCAGATTCTGGTTTGGCTGGAAGAGAAACTGATTCAAGGGTGGCAATGGGCGCAGAAACAACTGTTTAGTTAAAAACCCCCAGGCTTCAGCCTGCGGGTTTTTATAGCACTGTGATACCCGGATTCCGGATCGCGAAGGAGTTGGGGAACGAGCGATCGCCAAGCAACGTCCCCCAGAGCAGGGTGCAGGAAACCCAAATCCATTGGCCCATCTCAACTCGGGAACGAAACAAAAATATTTCTTAATAAAACGGGACAGCCTTCCGATATGATAAAAAAACTGGAGAGTCTTGATAGTCAACTCTCACAGCTTTTCCAAACACGGGAGATATCTGTATGGTGACCCTTAAAATCGTAGTTTATGTTGTTGTCTCGTTCTTCGTGGCCTTATTTGTCTTTGGCTTTCTGAACGGAGACCCGGCCCGTAACCCAAAACGGCGCGACCTCGAATAATCAAGGGATATTTAGACCTTGATAGCGATCGCAGGGGCGGCCTTTTGGTCGCCCAAGCTTCGCCAACCGGGGTAAAGGGTATCCGTTTGGGCGATTGCTTGTTCAGTCTAATCCTGTAAATATGCCTTACCCGGTTCTGCCTCCCCCACCCCCTGCTATTGTTACACCTGTTTCCCCCGACAGTATCAACCCCGAGGCGATCGCCGCTTCCGTGGATGATTCAGCAACCGAATTGGCGGGACAAATTCATCCCACGCCACCGGAAACCCTAGTCACTGAACCCGAGTACGGGGTCAGTTCTGCGGCGCTTTTAGGTCCACCGTTAGAAATCTCCTCACCCCTGAAACGGGTTGAAAGTCCGGAGAGTGTGGCATCCAAAGAATTAGAACAATCTGAAACCCCCATCACTGAACCTTCTGCCAAGCAACTCCCCGATCTCGAATCCCCGACAGAAAAAAACCCCGAAACGGAGGCGATCGAGACCTTATCTATTGGCTTGCGATGGACCCTGCGTAACGCCTCAGCCTTCCAAGAGACTGCATCCCCAGGGGAATCGGCATCGGTGACTGAACCCGAAGAACCGCAGACTCGGGATTTGTATCCGGACGAAGTGGAAACCGCAGAACTCCCGGTGACGATTCCAGGGGAAACATCGGAAACAGAGGAAACCTCAGAACTCCCGGTGACAACAGCCGAGGAAACCGACCCCGAATCAGGGGAAACCGACCCGCAACCGGCTGAGATAGGGGAGGAAGTTCCTACAGATGGGGAAAATGCCACCCCACCGACGATCGCCCCTGCGGATACTTTGGAGTTAAAAGCCGATCGCCAGGAGTTTGATAACGAACGGCAAATTGTCACTGGGGAAGGCAATGCCAGGATGAGAGGGCGCGGCGCAGCGATTGACGCGGAACGCCTGCAAATTAACTTAGAGTCCCAGGTGGCGATCGCCGAGGGAGAAGCAGTGTATGCCAAAGGACAGCAAGTCCTTCAAGGCGATCGCATTGAATATGACCTCGTGCAGAATCGGGGCGGCATTGATGGGGCCAAAGGGGATATTTTTACCCCCACCACGGCGGAAGACTTTTCTCCCAATCTCCCCACGGATGTCTCGGCTGCCGCCTTGCAACAACAGAATATCATGGACCGACTCCGGGCCGGAGAACCCCCCAGACGAATAACTCCCGCCGGGGGGATCACCTTTGGCGGGGGTCGCGGAAGTCTTCCCACTACTGGCGGGACGATTGATCGCTTTCGCTTTGAAGCCGATCGCCTGAATTTCAATGATTTGGGATGGGAAGGGACCAATGTCCGGATGACCAATGATCCGTTTTCTCCTCCGGAGTTGGAGTTGCGATCGCCCCGGGCCACTTTTCGCCCCATCTCTCCGTTACAGGATGAAATTTTTGCCAAAAGTCCGCGTTTAGTCTTTGACGATCGCATCTCGATTCCGTTATTAAGAGAACGAATCATTCTCGATCGCAGTGATCAAGACCCTTCATTAGTTCGCTTCGGTTATGATCAAGAGGACCGAGGCGGCGTTTATGCTGAAACCACGGTGATTCCCCTCGGAGGCAGGGGACCTGTGCAAGTTAATTTAATTCCGCAATATTATATTCAACGGACCTTGACCGATGGAATTGGCACTCCCTCCCGCTTATTTGGACTAAAAGCGCGGTTGGCGGCGAATCCTACTCCGACAACTTCGATTGTGGGAGAAGCGAGGTTTACGGATTTTGATTTTAATGACGAAGAGGAGAATTTGCGGGGGACATTGCGGGTTCGGCAGATGGTGGGAACTCATGCGGTATCGGGAGAATATAATTATCGCGATCGCCTATTTAATGGGTCATTGGGATATCAAACTGTCCATCAAAATGTTGGCGTTGTGGTGACTTCTCCCGCCATTGCCCTGGGGGGAACCGGCATCAATTTGAGCTATCAAGCTAGTGCACAATACATCAATGCCGATAGCGATCGGCCCGACCTCCTCCCCCTGGTTCGGGATAATAATCGCCTTGACTCTAGCCGCTTTCAAGCCTCCGCTGCGGTTTCTAGGGGCTTTTTACTCTGGCAGGGGAAAGCCTTACCCCGAACCAGGACGGAAGGATTGCGCTATACTCCTGCCCCCGTGGTTCCCTACGTTCGCCTGTTTGGCGGATTAACAGGAGTTGCGAGTATTTATGGGTCCGATGATACTCAAAATGCCCTCACCGGCAGCATTGGGATTCAAGGGCAGTTTGGGCATTTTTCCCGTCGCTGGCTGGATTATACGGGTTTTAATGTGAGTTTGTCGCGCATTTGGAAAGATGGGGAATCGCCTTTTTTATTCGACCGAATTGCGGATTCCAAGGTACTGACAGCCGGGGTGACTCAGCAAGTCTATGGACCGTTTAGAGTGGGGGTCCAAAGCTCGTTTAATTTGGATACCGGGGAACGGATTAGTACGGATTTATCGATGGAATATAGTCGCCGGACTTATAACGTGAATCTGCGATTTAGTCCAGAACGGCAAGTTGGATCGGTGAGTCTGCAACTGAATAATTTTAGTTGGTTTGGGAGTGGTAATCGCTTTTCCCCAGTGGGCGATCGCTAATCCCAGGGACAAGAAATCGGGTTCCTGCCTTAAATTTGTGGCTAATTCCCACAGATAGGGTAAAGAAACCCGGTTTGTCTGACTATTACTGTCGGACATCCAATCGGTCATTGTCCTTGGGTGCTTATACTAAATCCGGTTGATAAAAGCATTAAAAATTGTAGGCCCTTCGACAAGCTCAGGAGGCAATGCCCACCGAATCGAGGTGGGCATTGCCCACCCTACAATTGCTCAACTTGTTTTTGAGGAATATTCCACTTAAAACTTCCGTCTGAGGAGGGATGTCAGTTTTTACTATCATAGCCAACAATTGAGATAAGTAGGCGATTTTATGAAATTTTAAGGTACCATTGCTACATTTAGTATAACATTCGTCTCTGATATTTGTCAACAGCATCCTGTATTTAAAACCCTAACTTATTTAGTTTATATGTCTACTCTAAAACAAATTGCAATGCAGCTTAAAGATTTACCTATTTCCTCTTTATCGCCCGAAACTGCCATTGAGCGAAAACTGGTCACCGTTTCACCAGACACCTTTTTGGACGAGGCGATCGGGTTAATCCTGCCAGAAACAACCGCTTGTCCTGTGCCCTCGGGACTTTGGTTCGACTCCAGGGAAACAGCACCGACGGGACAGATCTGTCTTGTGGTGATTGAAGATGAGCAACTCGTTGGCCTCTTAACCGAATGGGATTTTGTCAGAATTGGAGCGGAAAAAATCGATTTAAAATCCATCACAGTTCGGGAGGTCATGACTCAAGATGTTGTGACTATTAAAGAGACAGAATTTAGTGATATTTTTACAGTCTTAAACCTATTTAGGCGTTATAAAATTCGCCATCTTCCCCTGGTGAACGACAGTGGAAATGTCCGAGGAATTGTCACTCTTGATAGCATTCGGAAAGTGCTTAAACCGGCAGATTTACTCAAGGGAAAACGGGTGAAAGAAGTGATGGCAACCGATATCATTCACATCCCCCCGACCGCCTCCCTCCTGCAAGCGGCTGTGATGATTGCTGAATACCGAGTGGCCTCTATTATTATCACGGAAAAAATAGAACCGTCACCGGAACAAGCGGATATCAACCTCAGCACATTCTCCTTACCTGTGGGAGTGATCACCGAACGAGATATTTTACATTTTATGGCTTTAGAACTCGACCTAGAGCAGATCCAAGTGGGAGATGTCATGAGCGCACCCCTGTTGTGTTTAAACCATCAGGAATCGGTCTGGACTGCTCATCAACAAATGCAGAGAAGACAGGTCGAACGCTTAATTATTTGTGGAAATCAAGGGGAACTGCTGGGGGTTATCACTCAGGGAATTTTAATGCAAACCCTGGACCCCAGTCAACTCTATGGCGTGATTCATGGATTAGAACAAAAAGTGTGGAAACTCCAAGCCGAAAAAGTCGAATTGCTACACAGTCGCAATATTCAACTGGAAAGAGAAGTCAACCTGCGCACGAATAAGTTGCATGAACAGGCATCCAGAGAAAGGCTGCTGAATAAAATTGCCCTGAGAATTCGGGAATCGTTGAATCTTCATGAGATTCTGAATACGACGGTATCCCAAGTTAGACAGCTTTTAAAAACGGACCGGGTGATTATTTATCAATTTGGCTCGAATTGGAGTGGAAAGGTCGAAGTTGAATCGGTGCGGGATAAACACCTGTCAATTTTGGGGAAAACCATTAAAGATGCTTGCTTTGAGGACACAGCACTAAGCGGGTATGAACAAGGGAAAACCAAAGCGATCGATGATATTTACCATGCCAACTTAACCCCATGCCACATCGAGTTTTTAGAAGAGTTTCAGGTTCGGGCTAACTTAGTGGTGCCAATTTTGCAAGGGGAAGAGTTATGGGGATTGTTGATTGCCCATCACTGTCTCGATCGCAGAAAATGGACCCACTCAGAAATTGATTTCCTAGAAAAATTGGCAACCCAGGTGGCGATCGCCATCAATCAATCCACCCTATTTCACCAAGTGCAAAGCGAACTCGCCCGCGCCAGCCGCGCCGAAGCAGAATTACAAAAAGCCAAAGATGATTTAGAAATAAAAGTCCAAGAGCGCACCGCTGAATTAAAAGCAGCCAATGAGCAATTGCAACGGGAAATTCAAGAGCGTAAACAGGCCGAAACAGAACTGCTATCCAGTCAACGATTTATTCAAAGAATCGCTGAAACAACTCCAAATATTCTGTACATTTATGACATAAAGCAGAAAAAAAATGTCTATAAAAATCGGTCAATTGGGGAAATTTTAGACTATACCCCAGAACAGATTGAGGAAATGGGAGAGAAGATTTTTCAACAAATTTTGCATCCCGACGATGTAGCCCAGGTTACCGAACATTTCCAACAACGCATCCTCCTGAAAGAGGAAGAAATCCTAGAAATGGAATATCGGCTCAAAGACGCCCACGATCGCTGGCGGTGGTTTATCAGTCGAGATATGGTCTTTTCCAGAAATGGCGAAGGCTTACCCAATCAGATTTTGGGGACCGCCACGGATATCACCTCTCGTAAACGCGCCGAAGAGGAGTTGCAACAAGCCAATGTCCAACTCAAAGGATGGGTCAGCGAACTGGAAATGCGAAACCAAGAGATGGATATGCTCGGACAGATGAATGAATTTCTCCAAGCCTGCTTGAGCGTAGACGAAGCCTATAAAGCCCTAGACACCCTCCTACAACCGTTATTTCCGGGGACCTGCGGTGCCGTATTCATGCTCAATCAGTCCAAAAATTTGGTAGAGGCGATGGCAAAGTGGGGGGATAATCTGCCCACCCATATCTTGTTTTCCCCGAGTGACTGTTGGGCATTGCGCAGAGGTCGCCTGCATTGGGTCGATCGCACCAATGCCGGATTAGCCTGCAAACATATTCACTCCAATCACAACCCAGCCCAGTCCCTATGCGTCCAGATGATTGCTCAAGGGGAAACCTTGGGAATGCTCTACTTAGCCAGTGAAGACGAGAAATATTTAACCCCCGGGAAGCGCCAATTAGCGCGAACCGTTTCCGAACAGGTGTCCTTGGCCCTGGCTAACTTAAAACTGCGCGAAACCCTGCACCAGCAGAGCATTCGCGACCCTCTGACGGGGTTATTTAATCGGCGATATTTGGAAGAATCGTTGAATCGCGAGATTCATCGGGCCTTGCGAACCGAGCGATCGCTCGCAGTGGTGATGATTGATGTCGATCGCTTTAAGCAATTTAACGATAGCTTCGGTCATGATGCCGGAGATGCCGTCTTGCGAGAACTGGGAACCTTTTTACAAACCCATGTCCGCACCTCAGACATTGCCTGTCGCTATGGGGGGGAAGAGTTGACCCTGATTTTCCCGGATGCAGATTTAGAAGATGCTGCCCTCCGAGCTGAGGCCCTGCGCCAAGGAATCAAGGAGTTGAAAATTACTCATCGCGGTCAAACCCTGGATCAGATTACCATCTCAATGGGCGTCTCGGCTTGTCCCGATTGCGGGACCGACGGTGACGATCTGATTAAAGCCGCAGATGCCGCCCTGTATCGCGCCAAAAAAGAGGGACGCGATCGCACCGTCGTCGCCTCTCCTTGAGAGCATGGCGGAACCCCCCCCACCGGAAAAGTCACCCCAGGGATTCTACCCACAGAAGCCTTTGGGGATAGCAAAAGGAGGATTTCCGGGATTGGGACATCAAAAGCTGTTGCTAGGGGCGATCGCAGATGTAGGATTGAGAGACAATCACCCGTGGTCAAACTCGCGCATGGTAGAGAAGATTGGGGATACCCGGTAGGCAATCAACAATGAACAAAGCGGCCCACGATACTGCATCGGAGAGTGCAGCGGCACTGCTGACTCACTATAGCTTCGATCTCGGCGGCTACAGCACCGGGGAATTGATTGCCGAATGGCTCCTAGAGTATCCGGCAGCTTGGGTGCGTCTAGCAACCATTGAGGCGTTATATCAGGGACGGTATAAAGCCCTCTCCGTCACCCATATTTTAGCCTGTTGGAAACGCCGAAATCAGGCCCTCTATCATTTCAATCATGAATTTGAACGGTTAGTCTCCAGTCAACTGCCTAAAGCCTGGAAAGGGAACTCAGACACAGCGGAGAAAATGGCATCAACACAGGGGTTGACGGAATTATCCCAAACGGGGATATTCCCCAGAGCCATTCCCAGTTCCGATGTCCGACAGTGGGAACGGCAAACCTCTGGCAACAATCTCTCGCAGAGTACGGCATTGGAAACCGCTGCGATCGCCACGGACCCGGAGAATTCTGCCTCCCCGGACTCCAAAGCGCCCCTCCCCGCGCCTCCAGGTCCCCAAGAGCCCGAACCGTTATCACCGGAACTCTCCCCCATTGACCCAAGAGAGTCCCAAACTCGATTCGCCTCACCCCCCCAGACCCTCAATTCAGGGACAAAAGAGACGAAAAGTACAGCGATACCCGAGGCGATCGCACCCAACTCCGATGATTTACTCGGGGACCTCTGGCTCGATCGCCCTCAACTTCAACCCATCCGTAACCCAAAACCCACATTCACCGATCTAGTACCCTCCGCTGAGTCTTCCATCGCTATTGAGGAGTCACAGAAGGAGGAATCAGAGGAGGCGATCGCAAACAACAGTCCCATCCACCAGTTCACCCCCAAAGAAACCTCCTCGGATTTCTATTCCAAGCTCAAAGCCGTCTCCCAAAAACAACCCCAATCCCCCCCCTAAATCCTCCGGTCCTTCTACCTCGTTTCTTCATGTTCGTAGTAACGACTTCAGTCGTTATCCGGATTGTTCGTAGTAACGACTTCAGTCGTTATCCGGATTGTTCGTAGTAACGACTTCAGTCGTTATCCGGATTGTTCGTAGTAACGACTTCAGTCGTTATTTCCCTGTTCGTAATTCAATTAACAGGTATCGCCAACCAAATGCGATCCTTCTAAACAAAGGTAATTGAGTGACGTTTCATCAATTAATTTTTCTTCAGGTTTATAATTTTAAAGCGCTTAATTATTGGGATAAGAAACGACTGAAGTCGTTACTACGAACTAAGATATAGCGATTCGCACAGTTATGAGGTACGTTAAAGGAGTGCGAGCATCTTGCTCGCTATTGTCCAAAGCGAGCAAGATGCTCGCACTCCTTTAATTGTCTGTACCGCATAAGTCCGGGAACCGCTATAACAACTGAAATCGTTACTACGAACTAAGAGAAGAACGACTGAAGTCGTTACTACGAACTAAGAGAAGAACGACTGAAATCGTTACTACGAACTAAGAGAAGAACGACTGAAATCGTTACTACGAACTAAGAGAAGAACGACTGAAATCGTTACTACGAACTAAGAGAAGAACGACTGAAGTCGTTACTACGAACTAAGAGAAGAACGACTGAAGTCGTTACTACGAACATGAAAAGAACGACTGAAGTCGTTACTACGAACTAAGAGAAGAACGACTTCAGTCGTTACTACGAACAGGAAAAGAACGACTTCAGTCGTTACTACGAACAGGAGAAAGAAACGACTGAAGTCGTTACTACGAACATGGAGAAACGACTTCAGCGTAAATGATTGACCAATGGATGGGGTTAAGATTGCTTGGGTGTGCCGCCCATGCGAATTTCACTGTAGAAAGAAGCTAGACTAAAGCCATTCGATCGCTTGACAACATGGGTTCTGAGGCGCAAATTATCACTGGCATACCAGATGCGTTCTTCCTCGTAGAGATGTTCAGATTCAGCAATGAACGTCACCACATCATCACTGCCAATGATGTAACGACTCTGGGTCGGTAATTCATCAGAAGTTGCCGATTTTCGTAGTAACCGCCCTTCAGTCGGCTGTGAACCATTTGCGATCGCCACCAAGAGAGTTGAACCCGATTGTTTCGGTTCAGGGTCGATGGGTTTATTTTCCCAGCGAATCCGGACCCCCCCTAATGCTTTTGCCGGATCGATGCGATACTCTTGGCAAAGGGCGATCGCCTCGGGGTCCTCCGATGACAAGGCATCCAGCCAAAGGTCGGTTGTGCCTGCGACAGATTTGACCGCAGGGAGATCTTGACAGGTTCGCTGGGAAAACCACTTCCCGGCACTGTGTTGGAAAAACTCGATAATATCCATCAACGACGTAGGAGTACGAGGGACTTGACTTGAACTAGACTTACGGTTGTACTCAATCGGTTCAGATCAAGACTGCCCACCCCTCCAAAGCCTGGGGTGCTAACAGCCAATCCCGTAAGTCCGCTTTTTAATATCCTAAGCTGAATCGTGCCTTGGTGAATCTCAGATTCTATTCGCGCATTCTGCTCACAGACCTAACTCATACCAAATCCGGTTGTCATAAGTCTCTAAAAACCCGCACCCTTAAGGGTGCGGATTATTGCTCTTAGCCCGCGCTTCTCGGGCTTCGTCCGCAAACGCCCCACCCTTCAGGGTGCGGGTTTTTACAACGCGCATCCCCAAAGCTACTCCGGTATCTCTGAGAAATCCCCAGTAAAATGGCAGATATTACCTAGAGTTCAAAACAGAACACTAAGAGAAAATGATGAAATTACCTCGTCTGCGTCAGATTTTACTCTCATCTTGCTTGGGGTTGTTACTCCTCGTGAGCGCTTGCGGTGAAGTCCAAGAACCTTCACGGTGGGATGGAGCACAGCAACAAAGTACAGAAGTCACCAGCGCAGCGGGTCAACCCGTCCCTGGCAGTGCCTTTAACCGCCTATTTCCCTCAGCCAGTGGTGGATACAGTCTCGTCTATACCCAAGAAAAACAGGGGTTTGCCGAGGCGAAATTGCAACAAGGGAGCCAAGATATGGCGATGTTATCCATTTCTGATACCGTCACCAATCCGAGTGCGGTGACGAAATTCCAGCAGAGTAACACGCGAGTGGGGGGATATCCGTCTTCGTCCCTGACGCCGAACGATACAGCGATTTTAGTCGGCGATCGCTTCCAAGTGAAAATCCAATCTCGAAATCCTGCCTTTACCGCCAGCGATCGCGAAACCTGGTTGCAGCGATTTAATCTCAACGGACTCCAGCAACTGAAATAATAGAAATTCCCCATTCCAAGACTAAGCGATCGCGCATAGCGTCACTTGCAACCGCCAAAATTCCCATTCAGCTAATTTCCCTACACTAGGAGACTCCTGTGAGCAAAACAATTTTCCAGTTAGTTGACGAACTTCCCACCAATAACCTCACCGTTCACTCCCTGCGCGCCCTTGATTTTGTCGTTCCGGGTCAGTGGAATAACCTTGTGGGGTTTGAAAACACGATTAAAAGCGTCACTGGCGTAACGGATCAAGCCGTGATCCAACAAATTGGCGATCGGGCCATCCAACTTTACAACGACAAATCCCAAGGCTATCAACGCGCCCTGTGGATCTACCAAACCGTCGATAGTTTTGGGGGAACCCTCGGCGCTGCCGCCCTCGCCAACAAAGTCGGAGAAAAAATCGGCTTACTGGGTTTCCTTAACAAAATTACCCCCCGAGCAGACAAAGCGCAAACCATCGACCTTTCCTTGAAAGTTGTCGCCGAATTAATTGCCTTTTGCCAAATCAACGGCATCCCCGGGGACAGCATCGGCGATTTTGTCAAATCCCTCGGCAACTATAGCGGCGAATCCCTGATGCGGATGGCGGCCCTCGTCTGCTTCGACGGGTTGATTCCCCTGGGTCCCAACTTCGTCATGAAAGCCCAATCCGTGCTCAGCGGATTGAACCCCAGCGACTTGCAAGAAAATGGAATGTTTAAAAAGCTCAGTAGCATGATTCCTGGGGGAAATGCGGCGGGACAACTGGGCTTTATTGGGGAAAGTTTCGCCTCCACCTCCGGTTGGATGAATAGCTTCGTCGCCTCTCGCGGATTAACCCCCCACAAAGTTGCCAACAACCTTCAGCAATTTATCGAAATATCCGATGATAAGTTGGACTATTTAGCGGCGTTTTTGGATATGTCCACCAATTACTATGAGCATACAGGGATTCAAACCCTCGCTCATCGGTTGATCGAACGAGCCGTTGCTGAGATTTAATTGAGGATAAACCATGTCACAAGACAAACCTAGCCCAGAGGAAGCATCGAAGAATTCCCCGACTCCCCCGGCTAAACCGGAAGAGAAAACCAAGGCTTCTGCTGAACCCAAAGCCAAACCCCCAGGGAAGGCGGCTAAGGCAGCGGATGATAAACCCGCAGGGGCTGCGGCGAAAAAGGCCAAGCCTCCGGCATTAGAAGATAAGCCCTTTGCCGAGTTCATCGAACAGGATTATATCCCGGCATTGAAAACAGCCCTCGCCCAAAAGGGGATTGAGGACTTACAAATCGCCTGGTCCAAGCAAAAAGTGACCCTCCCCGGTTTTACCTCAGAGGAAAGCTGGGCGCAGGTTAAGGGGGACTGGTTGGATGGAAACCGTCATTTCCGGGTTTATTTCCCGACGGATGATATCAAAGGACCGAGAGCGTTTTCCTGCTTTGAGCGGGTGAGCCAACCGAGTACATTAGAGCCATTTTTGATTGACGAACGCAAGATTGACCTGGATGGGTTGGTCTTTTATGTCGTCCAAAGGCTGATGGCTCAAAAGTGGGTGACTCGCAATTAGTCCTCACAATTCGTTAATCACAATTCGTTGAAACGATAGATGACGACTCCGGTAACGGGGTCGTTTTCTACGCTGACATACCCGGCGGAAACCATCTGGGTGAGGGCTTGTTCGACTTCGCTAAAGCCTCGGTTGGTGTCCATGACAGCTTGGGTGACGGAAAGGGAACCCCCTCGGGCTTGGGCGGCTCTGACAAGGGCGATCATAAGTTGATCTTGGGTTTGCAGGCTGACGGTTTCGCTAATGGAATTTTGGGGAGCTAAGGGGACTCCGGTGGCTGAGATTCCCAGTTTTTTTCTCATTTTGTCTTGGTATTTATCCACCATTCCAGGCAGAATAAACGCATCCACCATTTGACCTAAAAAGAATAAGTTCCAGGTACAAAACCACAGGACTCCGGTGACGTATTTGCCGTTATAGAACCGATGCAGGCCCCCCACGCCAAAAAAGCCCGCCATCCATAACAGGTAACTGACGCCGAGTCTGACAGATTTTTCTTGCTGCAAGCGAGTCATTTGTTCCCCTAACTCTTCCACCGATGACAAGGTATTCTTTTGGGGGGTCAGGGGTGGGGTGAGGGCGGGTTTCGGGGCCGATCCGGTGCGGTTTAAATCGGCGAGGACCTGGGTGACGGAACTATAGCGTCGAGAGAGGGGCTGTTGGAGCATTTTGTCCAGGACCCGCCGCAAGGAGTCGCTGGCGGGATTATCGACGAGGTAATCCGGCCAGACCCAGGCCCCTTCTCGGGAGTCGAAGAGTTCAAAGGGGTCGATTTGGGTCATCAAATGGATGCAGGTGATTCCCAGACTGTAGAGATCACTGGCAAAGGTGGGTTTCCCGATCGCCTGTTCTGGGGCGGCATATCCGGCACTGCCAATGACGGTGCCGCTTCTGCCTAAACTGGTGCCGGTGACGGCTTTGGCGGAACCAAAGTCTACTAAAACAAGCTGTCCATCACTACGGCGACGAATGATATTTTCGGGTTTGATATCTCGGTGAATGACCTGGCGATCGTGGACATATTGCAGGACCGGGAGTAAGTTATTTAACAGTTCGCGAATTTGGGTCTCGGTGAAAGGACCGCAGAGGGCCAGTTCGTCGGCGAGATTTTGTCCATCGATGAATTCCTGGACTAGGTATTGCCGTCCTTCCTGTTCAAAGGTTGCCAGTAAGTCGGGAATTTGGGGATGCTGTCCGAGTTGTTCGAGTTGGATGGCTTCTTGGCGAAAGAGTTGGGAGGCTTTAGGGGAAGAATTGCTGCTGATTTTGGCGTCGGGATGGAATTGTTTGATGACGCAGCGGGGTTTGGAGGGTTTGTATTCGTCGATCGCCAGGAAGGTTCTGCCAAAACCACCCGCCGCGATCGGTTGGATGGCACGGTAGCGATCGCCCAACCTTAACCTCGCGCCACAATTGGCACAATATTGCGCCCCATCTTGGTTCTGGGGCTTCTGACACTGAGGATTTAGGCAGAAACTCATAAACAATAAGCGATAGTGATGCCTGTACTTTCATGTTGGCACAACTCCCCCTGAAGATGCTGGTCCGGATGGGGAATCCTACCCCGTACCCGATGCCCTCCTCAACCCCGTTCTCATCGGTGGGGGTACTCCAACATCCCTCCCCTCAAGCCCTTTGTGTTCCACTCACTCCGGTTACCTTGAGAATTTTTACCGCCAACTTTACAAAAATTGACGTGGTTTTGTGAATTTTCACCCGTTGGGCTGTTCCCAAAGACTCATAGCCTGGTAGACTGGAGTTCGTAACCAGGCATCATTCATAAAAATGCGGAGCGATCCGCATTCAAGAAGTCGCGCCCATGGCGCAGCTTCTGAGTCGGTCTCCACCGCGCCTAAAGCAAATCAGCTATAACACCACCCTCACCTAGACCTATGGTAGATTCCCTAAAGAAACCTGCGTTTGAAGAAATCCGCCCAGGGGTTAAAGCTCCCGCCAAAGACACCATCCTGACGCCGCGCTTCTACACCACGGACTTTGATGAGATGGCGCGGATGGACATCTCCCCCAACGAAGACGAACTCCAAGCCATTCTCGAAGAGTTCCGCGCCGACTACAACCGGCACCACTTCGTTCGGGATGAAGAGTTCAACCAATCTTGGGATGGGATTGATGGGGAAACTCGTCAACTGTTCATCGAATTTCTGGAACGCTCTTGCACCGCTGAGTTTTCTGGGTTTCTTCTTTACAAGGAACTCGCACGCAAGCTCAAAGACAAAAATCCAGTTCTAGCTGAGTGCTTTTTGCTGATGTCTCGGGATGAAGCGCGTCACGCCGGATTCCTGAACAAGGCGATGAGTGACTTCAAGCTCTCCCTGGATTTGGGATTTTTGACCAAAAGTAAAAAATACACCTTTTTTAAGCCGAAATTCATCTTCTACGCGACCTACTTATCGGAAAAAATTGGGTATTGGCGCTATATCACGATTTATCGGCATTTGGAAGCGCATCCTGAACATCGGATTTATCCGATTTTCAGGTTCTTTGAGAACTGGTGTCAGGATGAAAACCGCCACGGCGATTTCTTTGATGCCTTGATGAAGGCCCAGCCTCAAATCTTAAACGATTGGAAAGCAAAACTGTGGAGCCGTTTCTTTTTACTCTCGGTTTTTGCTACCATGTTTTTGAATGATATTCAGCGTTCCGGATTCTACGCAGTGCTCGGTCTGGATGCCCGTGAGTATGATATTCACGTCATCCGCAAGACGAATGAAACTGCGGGACGGGTTTTCCCGGTAATTTTGGATGTCGATCATCCAGAGTTCTTTGCCCGATTGGATACTTGCACGCAAAATAATGCTAAAATAGCAGAAATCGCAGGTTCTAACCAGCCTAAGATCGTGCAGTTTTTCCAGAAGCTACCCCTTTACATCTCAACTGTCTGGCAAATCGTGCGGCTTTATTTGTTGAAGCCTATTGATAAAACCGCAGAACAAGGGTTGGCTCACTAGATAGTTTTCCGGTTTCGCTCCTCTGTTGTTTCGTCTTTCGGCTCTGCTGAGTGCAGAGCCGTTTTTATTGGTTTGAGGAGGGTTGGGGGAGGCGATCGCGAGTCCCAGAAAGCAAGCAGTCTAAGGGGTGGATTCAGGGGTGAGGGGCCATGCAAAAGGACGATTGCGATCGCCCACAATCCTTTCAAACGTCGCTAAATTCTCCGGGGAAAGTTCCTTCTGCCAGCGCAGATCTAGCTTAATCTCAAAATTCATCTGGTCATAGTAATTCCCGTGGATCTCTTGCACTTGTTGTTTCGCCTCCTGTCCCCGGTACTTCGCAATCATGGCATTGGTCCCGCGACTCCCGACAACGTGATGATGTTCGTGCTTCCAATACTCCACCATATCCGGCCTAAAATCGAGACCGACCAAATCACAGATCCCCCGGAGAGTGCCTTGGGGGTCCGATGCTAAATCTTCGTAATGAACGGTCATTTTGCGATCGCTCGGAAAGGGCTCGTAAATTTGCCGTTTTTTCTCCAATTCATCCAACCACTGCTGACTCAACACCTCAATCCCCTTTTCTGGATAAATCCGCAGATAAGAATTGATCACCGCCCGCCCATCCCGTACCGTATGAATCAAATAGGGTCGCAACCATTGCTGCTGAAATTCCCGAGCTTCTAAGCGCCGCGTCAGCCAGGAAGAATACTTACTAGAGTCCACCAATACATCACAATCGATTTTCTTAAACAGTTGCGTATAGGGATTGAGAATCTCGTCATTATTTAACCATCCCCGGACCACCCGTTCAACCTTCAGGGGAATCAGTCGATGCAGTCGATGACCACTCATCCCCCTTGCCAAATATTGTCGTTCCGCTTCCGTGAATTGCTCTTCCCAGAAGGTGCTATCCTCCCGGGCACAAAGCTTCTTCCCCTTTCTAACAAACTCCGGCAGCTTGCTGATTTCACCGAGAGAGAAAGCCCGGGGGTGGCTGCCCAGCATCAAGTCCAGTAAGGTTGAACCCGAACGACCAATTCCGATGATGAACACTACTGACTTTTGCATACCGTTGCCTTGCTCCTATACTTGTCTGGGTTCTCAGTTCACTGCCATTGCTATTATATAGCTTGTCTAAATCATTCTGACAAGACTATTAAGCCGTGGGAGCATCTTCCGCCCGACTGATCATCAGTCCCCCGGTGCTTCCACGGCTTAAAAAATGGTCCAATTCCAGCCCGACTCCCTATATCGGTCAAGTTGAATGTTTGGACTGACTTTAGGGATTTGTAATCACCTGATTATTGCAGTAGTCTTCTGTATTTTTAACTAAAGCAACCTTCGCTTCTACCGGCTTTTCTTTGCTGGCTTCTATCACAAATTCGCTCGGTCCCACCGGAGAGGGTTTCCCCCAGTCATAGGCATAACCTAACCCCGTAAAAGGATATTCAGTTTGAGAAAGTCTCAAATCCTCCATCACGTTTTGGATTTTTGCCGGTTCCATTTGACAATTATTCTGGTCAATCCGGCCATCGCTACAGGGTCTCTTGATATGTTCTGCTTTAACCCAAATTTCTACAAACGCATCTTTGCTTTTATCCGAGGAAGTTGGCTCAGGCTTTAATCCCAAATACTGAGTGAGTCTCAGGTCTAGCATCATCTTCCGACTCAGATTCAGATGATTTCCAATCCCAGCAGTAACATTGCAAAAATTGTAAACTTCCGGTTTTGCCGTTACCCAAACCGTTCGCTCTAATTGTACAGGAGTTTCTCCTCCGGTCCAACTCTCATAATATCTCTGATTAGTCCAGGTCACCATCAAAATTTCAGTCTGATTATCCTCAGTCTTTCTATAGATAATCCCCTGGTCATTATTTTCTTTTAAGGACAACAGGTGAGGGGATGTGTTATTGTCCTCTAAAGTTTGCACATCATCAACAGCCAGCTTAAAATTTTCAACTAACTGATTATAGCTAACCGATTTGTGAGTCTGGAGATGATGCCATACATTGAACTCGGAATGACCTGTGGAATTCGATTGACTTAATAAATGCTCTCCCTCAGATTGGCTAATCCCCTCGGGATTCTCCTGAGTCAATAATCGGGACGAACCACCCGCTAAAAAGGAAAGCGTAAAAATCAGAACTAAGGACAGTTTTTTGTGATGTTTCATAATACCCAGAGCCTCCTGATTATTGCCCTATCTCAACAGTTGCGACTCAGGGAGGGGCAAGCTAGAACCCCCCAGAGAGTTCAGAGGGCTTGCCACTCCGTCATCAGTCCCTAATCCTTGAGGGAACGGATATAGTCGTTCAGAGTGTCAATGTTCTGATTATATGCTGATTGATCACCCAAGGAAACAGTTTTATTCTTCACATAAAACTGGAACGGTAGATGGCGTTCACCAAAAAATCGCACAAATTGGTCCGGGTTCAGGGTTTCTCCATCAAAACCAATGGCCCAATTCAGTTCTTGATATTCCTTCAGTTCAGCGATTTTATATTCGCATTCCTCAATCTCTTTGTTGCGGACATCTTTGATGTATTGGGTGAGAGTTTTAATGTTGCGATCGTAAGCCCCATTGTCACCGAGGCCCACTTGATTTCGCAAATAAAACTCAAATTCCAAATGTCGCTGATTGAAGAAGTTCAGGAACTCATCCGGTTGCAGAGTATCTCCATTAATACCAATGGCCCAGTTCCTTGCCTGGTAATCCCGAAGTTCATTAATCTTATCCTTCGCCGCTTGAATCTCTTGTTTAGGAACGCCGCGAAAGACGATATCGCGGCAGGGTTCAGGCAAGAAGGATTTGAGGAAACTCATGCTTGGCGCAAAGAAATATTCCCCCCCTTTCATCGTGACCCAATGGCTGAAATCTGCTTGCGTCTGTCCTGCTTCCCCCCACTTTTTAGGCCATTTGTAGGACTCGGTGACCGCGACTAAATTGCCATTCGCATCAACCGTCTTCGTTTCAACTCCAATCACCGCATCGGTTCCCAGACCTGGGCGTAAAAAGTCGCGTTGGTTACACCAGTGCTGCTGCATTAAATTGAACTGAGTTTCTAAATTGGCTTGGAAGCACAAAAATAGCAGTCCAGCATCAGTTTCCGGTTCTTCACTGGGGAGCGGTCCATAGTTGATACCCCGACGGACAATCCGATTCATTTTTTCCTCGTCCAAATTTTTGCTTTCCCCACGGGGATTCACCTTCCGGGTGTGGGATTGGAACGGGCATTTTTGACCTTGCGGGTCCTGTGAATAATTAAAGTTATTCTCGTGGGATATTTGGGAGTTAGGCTGATTTTCCAGGACAACGGGGGTTCCATCCTGGAAGCGTCCCATCGTGTAGGCTCCTGCTAAAGTGGGTTCAGCTTTTTCAGAACCCTTGAGTTTTTCCGCGAGAGCTTCAACATCTTTTTTCCAGCCTTTAACGTTTTGCTCTAGTTTGCGATAGACCAAGAAACTGCCGTAACTTTCCTCTTTTTCACCCAAGGGGTCTTTGGACAACACCAAGCTGAGAGGTGCGCGAGGATCCCATTGAGAAAAGTCACTTTCTTCTCGTTCACGGTCAATATCTCGCTTGAGAAATAGGGGTTGACTCACGCCATCTCGGAATCCGAAGTGTTCGATTTCTTCTCCAGTTTCGGAACTTCTGAGCACATAACCAATGTCTTCATGGACAACTTTGGCAATAATATCTAGATCTTGTTTAATCGTCTCAACTTGCTGTGCCAAAAGAAACGGCTGCTTACAGAGTTTCGTCTGATCCTTCCGTTCTAACTGCTTTGCCTCTTCCGTTCGCGGACCGACTCGTTTATCCCCAGCCAGCAAAACCAGCGCATGAATTTCCTGTTGAAATCCCGCTTCCCATTGTTGGACATCATCCCCCAGTTGATCGTTAATATCGGGATGTTTCATGCCTTTTAGAAATGAAGGGTCATTCGAGATCTCTGTCGGGTCATAGCCCAAATACTGATATCCAGCCGCTGTAAAAAATAAGTTGCCAAATATTTTACTGGGTACAGTTTGATTCTGTCGATATCGCTTGCCATCCTCCGCTTGAGCTAGGGCTGAAGTGATATACTTATGCGTAAATTTGCTAATCCCCTGCTTCACCAGATCTGGGTCGCCGGTAAATTGTAAAAACAAATGAACGGAATGATTGCGTCCGTGGGCTTTGATGATGTTGCCTTGAATCTCATCTAACAGGGCTTCATCTTCAAAATCATCAAACGGGGTCACAATTTCGTGAAGTTGGTTAATTTTTTCGTGAATGTTAGACATGAATAACTCCTTGGGATCGGTTGGGTGACATGGGTTGGACTGAAAGGTGAATGGGTCAGATTTTTGGGGTTATATCTCTGCAATATTCTTCAGAAAACTCATACTCGGCGCGAAAAAGTATTCACCGCCTTTCAGGGTGACTCGGAGCTTAAAATCATAGTCTTCTGTTTCGGGTTCCCCCCATTTTTTCGGCCATTTTTGAGTTCCCCCGGGTTGACCTGTTAGGGGGTCGGGTCCCACATTGTACTGGGGAAAGTTCTTTTGATTCGACCAGGAGGCTTGCATAAAGTTGAACTGATTTTCAATATCAGCTTGAAAGCATAAAAAGAGCATTCCTGAGCCGGTTTCTGGTTCTTGATTTAAGTCATTTTCTCCATAACTGACGCCGCGACGAACGATGCGATGACGCCTTTCCAATGCTAAGGATTCTTCATAGTTAATCGCCGATTCTACCCGTCCGGTGTCTCCTCGGGGGTTCGTTTTGCGGAGGTGAGCATGGAAGGGACAATGGGTTCCCTGGGTATCCTCGCTGTAATTGAAGTCATTCATGGTATCCACGGGTCGGATCGGGTTCGCATACAGGGGTTGCTCCTTGAGGGTGACGGGTGTTCCATCGAAGAAACGGCCTACAACCATCGCCCCAGCTAAATCTTCAGTAATCCCGAGCTTTTCACCCAGATTCCGTTGATCTTCACGAAATCCTTTAACGTTTTGTTCGAGTTTGCGGTAGACCAAATAACTGCCATAGCTATCTTCTGTTTTCCCGTTCGGGTCTTTAGCCAAAATCAAATCCAGAGCAGCCCGAGGGTCCCATTTAGTAAAATCACCGCCTTTTTCCTTGGCTTTGTCAATTTCCCGTTTCAGAAAGAGTGGCTGACTGATATTATCGACAAAGCCAAAATGTTCGACAAATTGTCCGCGATAATTTTTGAGAATAAACCCATCTTCTCGGTTAATCACTTCAGCAACTGAGCGCAGTTGCTGCCCGATGGTATTCACCTTTTGCAGTAAGCCGACTAAGTTATCATCGGCCATGATGACTAAGGCATGAATTTCCTCTTGATATCCAGCCTCCCATTGATTCACTTCAATATCCCCCAAGGATTGCCGGAGGGTGGGATTTTTCATTCCGAACCGAAAGGGTTGATCGTTGGGAATTTTTGCGGGAGAAAACCGCAGATATTCATACCCTTTCCGAGATAAAAAAAAGTTGGCAAATACACCGCCATCAATCTTCTGTTCTCGGTACTGACGGGCGCTATCGGCCTGCTGTCTCGCTGATTTTACTGAGTTATGAGCAAAAGTTTGAATCCATTGCTTTGCCTCATCGGTTTGATCGGGTTTGAATCGCAAAAACAGATGGACGCTATAATCTCGTCCGTGAGAGTTGAGAATGTTGCCCTGTAAATCTTCGAGTAACTCTGCATATTGACCGGGATTATCAGGGTCAATGCCCGCTCCATTTCCGGGTAGTCCTTCTAAATCTTCTTGAGTGAGTGTCATGGTATTGAGTCGCTGTAGTACGGTTGAAAGTCGGCTATTGAGGGGATTCAGAATTAGCAACTTGGGCTTGCTAATTCTGATGATAATTTTAGGAATGTTCTAGCTTCACCATTTGAGCATGAGAGGGTTTTCCAATGTCATTGAGGTAAAACATCATATAGTAGCCCGGGGGATAGAGATTTGGATTGGTTGGTGCTTGAAAGTCGAGGGTAGACTCATTCCCGAGGGCGATATTTTGGATGGGTAATTCAACCAAACGTTGTCCAAAATCTAAAGAATGGGTCTCAGCACCGAGTTTAACTAAGACCAAAGACCCATTTTCGGTGGCATCTTTGACAGAGATTTGGTTAGTTTTGCCATATTGGATGCTATTCGGAACGGTAACAATTTCTGGACGCGCACCGGGTTTAAAGAGATAGGGGGGACTGAAGACTTCCGCTTGCCACATTTCTGCGGGAACGAAGGGTTCAGGGTCACCGGGAGCAAAATAGCTTTGAGGGGATTTGTAATACTCTTGCAGGGAGAATTCTTTCGCCTGTGCTGATTTATCGGTGAGCTTGGCTAAGATAAAATTATTCTGCGAATCTCGTCCAATATCAACATGAATCGTGCCATCTTTTTCGACGGCTGCCCGATTCGCATTCCCCCCAATGCTTAATACTCGCGCATCGGGTAAAAGGATTGCGCCATTATGATAAAGTCTGGGGAGTTTGGCGGGATTCATGGGCTTGATATGGTAACCGCCTGGAGCATCAGAATTGGGCGTCATCAACAGGGGTTCATAGATGGGTGTATATTCAGGATATTCACCGCCATTGACGACTAAAATCTCTTGAGAGGGCAGAATAACTGCTTCGAGATTAGCCCGAGGTTTGTCTAAGAATTTCTCAACGGTTTCCCATTTACCATTCTTTTCTCCGCTATGTTCAGGAGAGACCCAACGCTGTAAACTAGAGGCAATTTTGGCTCCCGGATAGTTGGCGGTGTTACCCCCTCGTCCAAAGTTGATATCGTTGGTGCCGATCATTCCGGCGAGTAATAAGACATCTTCTGAGTTGGGAACTTGGAGGGCGGTTCCATAGGCTTTGGTGGTTTCAAATCGTTCTGGACCGACTTCAAAACTGACGGAAAATTTACCGGAGGCGTCTTCATGGACGGACATTAAATAGCTGGTTTTGCTTTTGTTTTGAACTAAAACATTGGCAATACCGGCTTCATCTCCCGTAATCAGAAGTTTCCCATCAGCGGTGGGGAAAACCCGAGGATAGAGGTCAATACTATCATAGTCATCAGCGCCTTTGAGGTAGGTATTAAAGGGACTGTTATCGACGGTTGTCAGGTCAATGTAGTGGAATTTTTGGGTATTGGGGTCGTAGATTTCTATGCTGGGATTAATTTGGTTGGGAGCATTTAATTTTAGACCGGAAAAAATGACGATTTTGCCATCGGCTAGTTCGACTAGGGTGGGATACCACCGGCCCTCTTTCATTTGACCTGCGGGAGACCATTCGCCGGTTTGCCAGTTATAAAGATTGGCTTGTTTTGATCCGGTGAATCTGCCTCCGGGGTAATAACGTCCGGTTCCACTGATAAAGAGGACGTTGCCATCGGCGAGTTGTAAATGACCGCCACAAAATAGGTCGTTGCTCTGCCCATCTTGCATGGCAGGAGGGGAAGAAATGCGCTCAAATTGCTGGGTTTGAGGGTCGAAGAGGGAGGTGTTGTTAATGGCGTCATAGTCTCCGGATCCGACTCCTTCTACAAAGGTGGTTTTACCCTGGTCATTTAGGAGGGTATTGCGAAAGCTGCTGCCGTTGACACTGAGGACTTTTCCGTTGGGAAGGAGGATGGTATGAACTGACTGCATGAGGCTTTCTTTGGGAGCCATTGGAATGGTTTCCCAGGCTCCCATTTCTTCTTTAGCACCTACTAGGGGAGAGGCGATCGCCTGCTTCCACCCGCAGAATGTCACGGCTAAAGTCAAGATAAAAATGAAAAAAACCGAGAGGATTGTAGTTCGGTTAGTTATGTTATTGAGTCTCATAGGTGGCTATTTATTACTCGTTGCATCGTTTTACAAAATTGCTGAGTTGCGGAAGCTTTGATGGGGATTATTAGGACGGAGGTTTGGTAATAATTCAGGACCGGGTTTCCTTAATATATATGGGCTGATTTTCCATAAAATTAGAGCTAGAAACCCGGTGGATTGTCTGATTTCGTGAAGTTTAAATTCACGTCCTAGGTGAACGATTTGAGGAGGTGAGATGGAAGAACTGAACCAGAACTGTTTTACTAAAGGTTATAGATGTGAGTGAGTTTTTTCCGAGTGATGTCGATCGCCTTTTGAGCAATGTCATAGGCACTGGGGTATTGATTCTCCGCATCTTCTCCCGGTATCCAAAACTTGCGACGACTCAGGCGCAGGGAGTCCAGAAAATCGGGAATTGCATTGAAAACCTCGATCGCGACTGGTCCGTCATACACAGAGAGAATGGGTTTAAATAAGGACTCCCAGGGAATCCAACTGGTATGAACCGCACCGCGATCGGGTGCAGAGACTTGGACATAATGCAGTCGGCCATCATTAGCCAGTTGGCTCACTTGTGCTGCAAAAATCTCCGGTCCTTCACCATCGAGGATTTCGTGAGCGGTATCAATCACAACTCCCACTGTCGGGTTGCTCACGCCTTCCAGAAAGTCTAGCACTTGGGATAATTTGTTCGGACCTGGAGTTTCCCAGTGGGTGATCGGCTCGATCGCCAGTTTGACATTCTTATCTTCTGCATAGTCACCTAACTCTTGGAGGATCGGTCGTGCATTGGCATAGCGTCGAGCCAACTCACTTTGTAGCTGATCGCTCCAAATCGGTGTATTCCCATCCTGGAGAAATGCACCGTAAGGCACGACGATCGGTCCCATCATCACTTCCCCCCGGAGTGCGGCAGTGATGTCAACCCGCGCCTTGAGATACTCTAACGCTTGTTTCCGTTGTCCTGGGTCAAATGAACTGGGGTCACAGCTTGGAGTGGCACCGACATTGGTCGTAATTGATACATCCCTGAAACCTTCGTCATCCAGAAAGCGCCGCAGGTTGGCGTAGTCCTGAATTTCTTGTGAGTAATCGGTGTTGTTCGAGGGGGCGATCGGAAACTCAAAGCCCGTGTAACCCATCTGGGTCAGTTCTTTTATATGTTTAAGCACCCGTTTCCGATACTCATGATCATGAGGTTTCAGATTAGTGGTGAACATAAAAAAACTCAGATAGACATCTTGCGGAATCAGTCCATTGTTACTCATCTTAGAACTCCTTTACTGATAATTTATTTGGGAAGAGGCAGAGGAAAACTTGGAGTGACAAAAATCTGTTTATGTTGTAAACATTCGCATCAAACTCGGGGTTGAATTAGAACTTTTAAAATCAACAAAATTAAGTCATTATTATTAGCTTGTTTCAAAGCTTTTTGTTCCAAATTTGCCGACTGATTTTCCAGGAGTTTCTCTCTTTTCTCATCAACCAAAGCGCTCGGTATTTAACAACATGAGCAGGACTGCCGTCTTTGGGATGAATCGTGGCTTCAGATGTCCCGATGACGTAACTAAAATCCCCCATGACTTCGATTTCTTCAGCAATTAAGGTGGGATCAGTCGATTGATGAGCACATTGTTCAGCAAACCCTTCTACAATGTCATGAATTCCGCGACGCTCTGGGGCATCCGGTGGCATCCACTGGGCATCTTCTGTGTACATTTGGGAATAAGACATCAAGTCTATTGACCTGACATTACTTGGGTAAATCTCTTCAAATACCCGTCGAATTTCTTCTCTATCTCTGAAACTCATGGCCGTATAATTTCAAAATTTTTAGGTAGAGTTGGGAGAAAATATGATTAAGTTAAAAGAGTTTTTTAACCTTAAATCTTATCCCCTCCCGGGTCAAAACACAGAATTCAATTCAGTGATTAGGGATTAAAATCCAATTTGGTCGCGGAGGTAGGTTCGAGCCATCAGGGCATATTGCAACGGTTCGGCATTATTAGGGTCTTGTTCCGCTTCCACCATCAGCCATCCTTCATAATTCGCTTTGGCAAGCTCTTGTAAAATCGGCTGAAAATTGATGGCTCCTGCGGAATCTCCGGGGACTGTAAAGATTCCGGCGCGAATTGAATCTAAAAATCCGCGTCCGGTTTTTTTGGATTGGTCTAAAATCGGCTGACGAATGTTTTTCAAATGAACGTGCTTGATCCGGTTGACATATTTTTGGGTAACGGCAAGGGGGTCAACGCCTGCATAGTACAAATGACCTGTATCCAGAAGCAGTTTAACGGTGTTAGGGTCGGTATTGTTCATGAGGAGATCGATATCCTCGAAGTTTTCAACGCCGGTGCCAATATGAGGGTGATAGACCAATTGCATCCCATTTTCTTGGGCGATCGCACCGAGTTTATTCAGCCCTTCAGTTAAATCTGACCATTGCTGATCCGTAAACTTGGGTCGGTCCACTAATGGGTCTGCGCCAGCCTTTTGATGAACTGCACCCCCCAATTCAGCCACGACAATACTGTTACCATTCATTTCTTTCATGAAGGCAACTTGCTTATCAAACTCTTTGAAGGTTTCTTGGGCATTTCCTATGGTGAACTCTGTTCCCACCCAAGGTTCAGAAATGGTTAAATTACGCATTTGTAATTCCCGTTTTAATTCCTTGAGGTCTTGGGGATATTTCGGGGACATTTGTGAACCTTTGAATCCAGCCAGGGCTGTTTCACTTAAAATTTGCTGGAATGGAATAGGTGGATTGAGATCAATGGTGCGATCGTCACTATTACTCCAGCCGGTTGGGGTAATCCCTAACTTAACTTTATTGCGATCGAAGGTGGGGTTTAAGATGGCCTCGGATGACGGGGTAACGAGAGAGACTAAAACAGGATTGTTGTCACGGGAAGTGGCAGCGTTAGCGGGAGGCGTAATGCTCATGAGTCCGATGAGAAGAAAGAGACCTAAAACGACAGATGCGGGATAAATTGCTCTGATTTTCTGGAAAAGGGGATGTTTCTTCATGGTGCGATTAGATTAAACTAACGTGATGGATTGATATCCGAATAACTGTCCTAAGTTGCTTCGTTTCAGGGGAAGTTCCCCGTGATTTTAAGATTAGGAATTAAGGGGGATACCTGGATGAAAATGGCGTCCTCAAGAGTTCGCAGGTTCATCCAAGGTATCCATTCTGATTTTAGGGTTATTGAAAAGCCCCAAACCTGGAGACATCTCCGTTATAAATAGTCTTGTCAGGCATCAGAGACTTAAACAGATCTGTTTCATGGAAATTCGTTGCCGTCAGATTGGCATCGGCCAACTTTGTATCTCTCATTGAGCTGCTGGAAAAATCTGCACCCGATAAATTGGAGCGAGACAGAATTGATTTTTTTAACTGGGCCTGGGTGACTGAAGCATTAGACAAATTGGCATCAGAGATAATTGCATCGATTAAGTCGGCCCCGGTTAAATCGGCCCCGGTTAAATCCACTTTGCTCATGAGTGCATTCTCCAACTCAGCATTAGAAAGATTAGCTCCAGTGAGGTTAGCCTCTGACAATGTAATGCCTGACATTTCAGCATTGGAGAGATTTGCACCGCTTAAATTTGCTGCTTGAAGTTTGGCATCCTTGAGTAGTGCACCGGAGAGATTGGCATTGGATAAATTTGCTCCATTTAAGGCGCTGCCATATAAATCTTTACCGGAGAGATCCACGCCGGATAAATCGCAGTTAACACAGGCGTTGTTCAGCATTAACTGATTATAATCTGTGCCAACGAAAGCATGAGCCGGAGCAATCCAGAGGGTTAAGCTAACAAAAATGGGTAGGGTAAAGGTAAAAACTTTACGAAATGAAGTCGCAATATTCATGGTGAGGCTAAAACTGACAAAAGGTGGATGGTTTCGGGTGTGATTGAGCTAGAAACTTTAGGGTCTGATGCGTTATAATTAGGAACGTTTGGACTTGGGTAAACCCACCGAAGGCTTTTCACTCCAGGTTGCATATCCGGGACTTTTTGCCCCTGGTGGGTTAACCCCGATCGCCGGCCAGAGGAGTCCTTCTGGATAGGCTGTTGAACTGGGAACAAAGGTACGGTCTTGGGTTTTAGTGCCGTACATTTCCCGCCAATCTTTGGGGAGTTCATACCAGGTCGCCACATACCACAGCTTAATAATATTGCGCGCGATCGGACCCAATTTTTCAGACCCCAAAATTTCTAAACGCAGTCGGTTCGTTAAGATAGACTCATCCGGACTATTCTTGGCTTCCTGTTCAATCTCATGAAATAGTTTTAACAAGTCTATCAGGATATCGGGTCCAATGACCTCATGAATGGTCTTAAAGTAAAGTTCACCTTGTCCCGTTCCCTGTAGATGAAATCGAGAAAAGCCCGTTAAGGTTACGGACAAATCGTAAAAATACTCCATCAACTCCGGTGAATTAATATCCATCAGGTATTTACCTCAACAATAAAATAAAACAACAAAGGGGCGCAAATTCTGAGGAACTACTATCATTTATCATCGAAAACAATCGATTAACTAGGCGGATGCAGGAGCAATTTAACCCAGTTTCTGTTCAGTATTTCTGCAAAAATTCTCAAAAAATACGGTCCAAAAACCGGGTCTGGTTTACGCTCCTGTCGCCCTTAATCTAATCGGAATATGGGAGCGGCATTAACCCCGGGCATACCGGGGATGGGATTCCGAATTAGAGCGGTGGCAGATTCTTTCAGTTTGAACATTCCGCCCACCGCAGGAATTAATTCTTGGGGATTTCCATCAAAAGCTTTTTCAAGGTCTCCTAGGAATTTGCGGTAATCCGCATAGAATTGTTTAGCTGCGGTATAGATTTCCGATTCTTCGGGATAATCACTCAGGTGGGGATTGGACTTCATCGGATACACGGCATCCCAATCTACCGTAAATTTTGCCCCTGTGGGATGATCGGGACGATCCGAATTTTCCGGATCATCCTTGTCTACCACATAGTATTGTCCTAGTTTGATTTGTTGAAATCGATAGTAATGGCCCAGTTCTCGTTCGGCATCATAAATCGTCCCACTTCGTGCTCCTTCACCCTGCTCTTGAATAAGTTTTATAGCCCGAATGGCTGAACGCAGATCGGTTACGGGGATAATATCTCCACCACCGTTGTAGTAGTATTCCGGCGTAATTTGTCGGCTGGGGTCGCCACAAAATAGGGCATCTCCCATTTCTTTATGGAGTGCATACAGGCCGCGAATAATCTCGGCATAGAATAATCCGATGCTGTAGAACGTGTCGGACGGTTTACCATCCAGAATGGTCAGAAAGTTATGCTGTTCTTGAACGGGTCGAGAAACGACTAAGGGTTTATCGTCTTCGACTTCTTCGGCCCGCTCAATCTTCATAAATGTGTCGATTGTATCGGGGGAAAATTTATTCAATCCGACTTTAAAATCAATCGCGCCGGTGGGGAGATAGGTCGGATAGATCTGAACAAAATCCCGATCAGTCAGGGTCTTTTTCATCTTTCCGCCCACCGCATTATAAAGATTGGCGATCAGGGTCAGATGGAGCATTTCCTCGACCGCAACTGCCCGGATAATATGAAACGACTCTAAATTAGTTCCGGGGTGCATGGAGTAGAGTGCGGTAATGTAAGGGGGAATCGTTGCGTGTTCTAGCACTAGCGCTAGTTTGAGATAGTAATGCAACTCATCTACCGTTGTAATCAGTTTCAACTTATCTTTTGTGGACATAATACTTCGGGGGTGAATGTGTTCTGGATTTCGAGAGGAAGACGATGGCAAGGGCAACAATCGTTAGGCGTTTAAATCTTTCAGCATTTGTTCCGATGCCATAAAACTGAGGGCGGCGATCGTCAAACTGGTATTGGAACTGCCAATAGTGGGCATACTTCCTGAACCAACCAGGAAGAGATTCTCATGAGCCCAAGACCGTAATTGAGAATTGACAACGGAGTTTTTGTCATTGGTTCCCATGAGATGAGTTCCAGAAAAGTGGTTTCCTCCTCGGTAGAAGTAACCTTCTCCCTCAAATTTAAAATAGGCCGGGTCTTTAGGATCGTAGTGGGTATAATCTTCTGCTCCTAACCGTTGGAAAATCACCCGAGAGAGTTTGCGCGTATAGGCCAGGGTTCGGATACTGTAATCTGGGATGTTGAAGTTAATTACGGGACGATAATTATCCAGTTGATCCTTGTAGTTGGCATCAATGGTGACTCGGTTACTGGGTTCTGGCGGTAATTCACACATGAACGCCAACAGAAGTTGTCGGGAAATCCGATTAATTAAAGTATCGCGAAGTTCTTGTCCATATTTGTTTTTGTTGTCAATGGCATCGGTGACTTCTGAGTAGGGCGATCCCGTTGCCCATCCCCAACCATCATTGTGAATATCTGCAGCAAAGGCAGATTGTTTATGACGAAAATCGCCTTTCCGAAATGTAGCAATTCCTGTTGTTGCCAGAGGTCCGCGCAGGGTGCCGGTTACTTCCGGCATCAAAGCCCAAGCCAGGGTAAAGGGGTGATCCATCAGATGACGCCCGATCAGTCCATTCTCGTTTGGCAAATCAGAAGCCAGCATCAGACGAGCATTTTCTACAGCATTGGCGGCTAGGACAAATAATTTTCCTTTGGCGATTCCGACCTTGTGAGTCGGAATTTTTGGCTCTTCATATCGCTTATAGTGAACTGCAGTCACTCGACCCTTTTCGGGTTCGATTTCCACCTTGAAAGCGACAGCTTGGCAGAGTAAATGAACCCGACCCGTTTGAAAGGCTTTGGTTAAAGTTCGACGAGCATCATATTTCGCTTGAGCTGGACAGAGGGGAACACAGTTGGCATTTCCTTGGCATCGTTCCCCATACTGTACTGGATGGATACTGCTGACTCCATCGGGGACATAGCGGTTACCGCGATCGTATTTAGGATTGGGGACACCGTTGCGACCTTGAGGAAAACTTGCGAAGGTTAATTCATACTCCTCCTCTTCGAGTTTGACTTTAGTCCCCTTAACTTTCTCCATCACTTTCTGATCTAAGTAAGAAGCGGGCATTTTTTCCATGGGAAAAACATAGCCTTCGTCAAAGGGAACGCCCAGTGCTTCTTGCTCCTCTTTGTCCCCAGAAACCCCAATTTCGTACTCTGCTTTATTGTAGTAGGGCATCAGGTCGTGATAGCTAATCGGCCAATCTAACCCTTGTCCATACTTGGTGCGTAACTCGAAATCGTCCGGTAACATTCGGATGGTTTTCCCTTCCCAGTGCATGGTTGTTCCACCGGGTACTCTGGTATAAGACCCACTCAGTCTCATCGGGCCTTTTTCCACAAAATACGCATCGTCATCGTTCGGACTCAGGGCATTCAGGTTTTGGGGATAGGCAGCGTTGGCGCTTTTTGGTGTCGCAGTATAGAAGGTGTCAATATAACTTTGAAACCCGGCTAGGGTTAAATCCTTGGATTGTCCCGCTTCTAAAATTAAAACGCTTTTTCCTTGTTCACTCAATTCTTTGGCAACGATCGCTCCAGCAATCCCTGACCCGACGATGACTACATCATAAAATGTGTTTGAAACTGTCTCTAAATCAACGGTTATTACCAGTTCGTGAAGGGTGCTCATGATTTACTCCTTAAAGGTGACTTGATTTGCCTGAAGTGATTTGAAAATCTTGTCAGGGCCAACTTTGATGTAGCCGAGATTGGGAATAGGGAGGATGTGAGTCATCTCCCCTATTCCCTTATTTGCGGGGGGCGATCGCAATTATTTGAACGCCGATTTTTCTGCCAAATCCTGAATTAAATTGGCTACGACTCCAGTCCATCCTGTTTGATGGCTGGCACCAATTCCCGCACCATTATCACCATGAAAATATTCATAGAACAGAATCAAATCACGCCAGTATGGGTCTTTTTGAAACTTTTCTGAACCGCCATGAACGGGTCGCCAAGGTTCAGTGGAGGAGGGTTTAGATGAGGAGGCTTCCGAGGAGGATTCCGAAGGATTGGGACCCGATTTTTTCAGAAAGATACTGGTGAGCCGCTTCGATAACTCGATGGAGACTTCCTCCAGGTTCATCTCTTTGATTTCCCCCGTGGCGGTGGGACATTTAACTTTGATATCATCTCCCCAGTAAGCATGAAACTTTTGGAGGGACTCAACGAGGAGAAAATTCACAGGC
>JAABSJ010000376.1 GCA_011390515.1 Oscillatoria sp. | reverse complement strand
GAGAACGACTGAAGTCGTTACTACGAACTAAGAAAGAGAACGACTGAAGTCGTTACTACGAACTAAGAAAGAGAACGACTGAAGTCGTTACTACGAACTTGGAGGGTTAGAAGTCGTTGTTTAACTGCGCGATCGCCCGGTCATAGATGGACCTTGCGAAGTCAGTCCACATTCCTTGTCCCCAGTAGCGGAAACAACTGGTTTGGGTTAACAAATTGTTCAGTAAGGCTTGACGATAGCGCGGTTGTTGGGTGAGGTTTTCATCTCCCAGTAATGGGTCAATTTTTTGATGAAATAGGGCGCTGAGGGAATTCATCGGTCCGACTACATTTTCATAGCCTTGCACCCAATTGAGATTATTCGTCCAGGAGGAACCATCTACATGAAATTGATGGTCTTCTTGCTTTAACTGCGCGATCGCCTCGGCCATTTTTTCCGGGGTGACATTCTCTGGATCAAGCCGTTGCCAGATTTTATGTTGTTGGACTGCTTGGCAGGTGGGATAATCATCTGGGGAACAGCCATCGGCTTCAATCAGTTCTAAATATTCGGTCCCGTTTAAGGCAACGGTTCCCGATTTCCCCCCATTATTTTGGGCAATTTCATAAGTGGTGCGTTTGAATCCATCGGGGAATTCATTCATCATCACCCCCCCATTTTCTCCATCCCCAATTTGGGTAACAATGGGCGGAACGCTTACGGAACCAATTTGCTGTTTAGACAGGGTTTTGGCTTCATAATAGGGCTGCATTTGAGCCACTAATTTAGTATCAGACCCTTGGGTTTTAATTAAGGCGGTGATACTGGTGGTTTCCCCTTGGGAATTTCGGGCAGTTAGGCGGTGGGGAAGATGTTTGTAGCCGAGACTATGACCTTCTAAGGTTTCCACGGAATGTTCTTGAACCATAATCCAGCGATAGCCACTTTCTTTGAGGGCTTTGATAAACTCAAAGAGGGTATCAGGATGGTTGGGGAGGTGCATTTCTGGGGGGGAAAATCCTTTGACTCGGGCGAGGGCTTCCCAGCCAAAAATTGAGGCAAAATAATGTTGCCATGCTTGAATATGTAGTTTGAGATCCGGCAGGGGAGTGGAGGGAACAACGGCATGACTCCATAGAGTTCCTAACCATTCGACATGGAGATAATATTGGGGGTCGCAGGTGATGCGTTTGAGACTATCGATGACATCATGGCGTCCCATTTGTCGCAATCCCCATAATAAATTGCCGGAGTAATCTAACATGACTCGGGGATTACAGCCGTTGGCGACGAGTTCGGGAATGAATTCCCCCATGCGACTGTAGCACCAGGAGAAGGGTCCGGCATTGTGATTATCGCCTTCGCCGGTATGTTCAAACATATATTGCAAGTGGCCAATATAGTCACCGTTGGGTCCGGCAGGGATGGTGGGTTGGTGCATATGCAAGGCGATCGCAAATGCTGCACTAATGTCTTCTAATCGGATATTTGTAATAGGCAAGAATACAGGCTCGTTGCGTTGCACAACGGAACGAATTGTTTTTTCCCACCCGCAAATATTGGGTAATCCTTGGGCAATTTCATCTAATTTGGGAAGATCTGTGGGTGTGGGAGCGATAGAAACCATAATTTTAATTGCTGCTTTGACGTGCTATTTTTAGTTTACCGTTGATTGAGTGTCTTGCAACAGATACTTTTTAAATCTAGTCAAAATGATGTTTCCGAGTTTTCTGCCTTCTGATGTTGAGTTTTTGACGGAATCCACTTCGATCGCCCTGGCACAGAAGATCGAATGTCAGGATGTCCTGACTTCCTTGAGTGATCGCCCGATTCCCACGAGTTTTGTTCGGGAAGGTCGAGGGGGGCCGCCGATTTTGTTGCTACATGGGTTTGATAGTTCCGTGTTTGAGTTTCGCCGATTGCTGCCGTTGCTGTCAGCGCATCACGAAACTTGGGCGATGGATTTATTAGGATTTGGATTTACCCATCGCCTGCCGGAAATTCCGATTACACCTGCGGCGATTAAAACCCATTT
>JAABSJ010000375.1 GCA_011390515.1 Oscillatoria sp. | reverse complement strand
AGTCCTTGCGTGCCGTTGTGGAAGATGTCGGCGGCCCCTTTCTCGTCGGCGGCCCAGAACATCCGAGGGGACATCGGGTGAGGTATAAATCATTTAGGACTGCTATATCATTTGGGTTAACAACAATCGAAAAATTTAAAATATTAAATGCTGGGGGAGTTTTCTCCCGCTGCTCAAATCCTGACCGGGAGTTGATTGAGAAAAATATTAATAAATATTAACTAACCTGAGAAATAGCGATCGCTAATTTTTTTTTTCGGAACGATGCTGGCTGAAAAGAATGCTTCCGTAATTGCTGCTGATACACCTGTTCCAACCGGGCGATCGCCCGGGCGCGATCGCCATTGCCCACATCCAGAAAGGAAGGCCAAACCGGAATCAACTGGATCACGGCATAGGCAAAGGAACCCGCCTCAATATCTTCTAACACCCCATATTCATCCAACAGGGCGATCGCGGCGCGGTCTTGATTCGCCGGGGAGAAATCAGACGCGCCTATTTTTTTAGCCATGCGGTCCCAAGTGGTACTCAGAAACTGGTACTTGCCTGCGGCATCGGAACAAAGCCGGGACCCGTAGCTGGATCCACATTTGATTTCCCGGGGATGATCCTGAAAACCAGAAAACTTGGTCCCGGTAAACTGCATCCGATAGGCGTTGGGACCAGCAGTGCCTTCAGCCCAGGCGATCGTATCGAGAAAAGCATGGACATGAGCCGCCTTGAGGCTTGCCACCGTCTGGCGTCGAACTTGGGGCAAGGGCTGGGAAATCGTGACTTCTTCCGTGGTTTCCGCTGGAGAGTTGAAATGGGCGGGAATTGCCAACGCCACCCCCGCCAAACAGACCCCACCCCAGAACGCGGCCTGCTTTTGACGGGTCGCTGGTTTCCGGGACCGTTGTCTAAATCTCTGTCTGAAGATGGATTCTAAATTAGACAGCATCCCGGTGAAAATCGCCGAACCCGAAAGCGACTGTCCCTTAACCCGGACTTTGGGCCAATGTTGGAGGGGAATATTCACCGGCAACTGCCCCTGACGATACCAATAGGCAAACAGAGACTTGATGACGGACAATCGCGCTTGAGCTTGTTTGGGAGGGATGCGACGGGCGGCCAGGGTTTGAGCAAAGGCCTGGACATCGGCTAAGGTAACCACCGCCAGGGGTTTGCCGACAAAAGCTAAAAACTCTTTGACCCATAAGCGGCGATCGCGGCGTTGATGGGGAGGCTGTTGTTGCAGCCAGAGTTGAATCGCCTCGCGATCGGGGGAGATTTGAGTTTTTAGACTGTCTTGGTTCATAACGCACCTCTGTTTCCTTGTTTCCAGGGGGAATGGTCCCGTGGGGTCCCGATGTCCGATGAGTGGCAACCCTTCGTCCTGGGATGGTTTTAGCCTTCACGCCCCTACAGACGAGGAGAGATTTAAGCCCTGAGTAGAGTGGAAAGGCGATCGCCTCGGCTTGGGGTCAGCTTCCTATACATCAGCCTCTCATCTACCTGAACGCAAAAAAACACTCCCCAGGTAGACCTAAATCAAGGGATTTCTCAAGGCCGGATTAACAATCTCACCCAATCGGGAGATCTCAAACCCCTTGAGTCCAAGCTAATTTTATTCTATTGCTTTGCAGTTTTGGAAATTATCAATATTTATCAACAAAACTATTGCAAAATAAAAAACGAGCAATGGTACAATGATAGATTGTCTAATTATCCCGTTTCCCCTGATTTAGTCTCCGAATGCGCCGATCCCTAACCCGCAGAAGGTGATCAACCGGACCCGTCACCTCGGTGATTTCACCTAAATTAGAAACCGGGTTTCTGCAACGGATTTGTGGCGGATTGCCCCAGATTTTGTGAAGAAACCCGGTTTCTGGTCCTGGGCAGCAAAATTAGAAACCCGGTTTCCGCAACGGATTGGTGGGGGATGGCCCGAGATTTTGTGAAGAAACCGGGTTTCTGGTCCTGGGCAGCCGTGGATTCAAGGCAGATTCAGCCTAAAGCACTACCCACCAGGCAAAGACTGAGGGATAATACAA
>JAABSJ010000374.1 GCA_011390515.1 Oscillatoria sp. | reverse complement strand
CCTGGGAATCCGACAATGGCATCGGCACTGATGGAAGCATCGGGCATATAGCTGCGAATCATATCGATAATGCGGCGATATTTTTCATGGGTATAACCCCGCGCCATCGCCTTCAATATGTCATTATCTCCAGATTGAAAGGGGATATGAAAATGTTCGCAAAGTTTCGGCAATTCCTGACAAGCCCGAATTAATCTCTCGGTGAAATAGCGGGGGTGAGAGGTGGCAAAGCGAATCCGTTCAATGCCGGGGACATCATGAACGAAATAGAGCAAATCCGTGAGGGTATGTAAATTTCGTCCCTCCGGTGTGGTTCCCGGTAAATCTCTGCCGTAGGCGTCGATATTTTGACCCAGTAAGGTGACTTCTTTGTATCCCTGGCGTCCGAGTTCTTCCATTTCGTCGCGGATCGCTTCTGGGGTGCGGGATTGTTCGATGCCACGCACGGAGGGGACAATGCAATAGGTGCAGCGTTCGTTACAGCCGTAAATCACGTTCACCCAGGCGGTAACTTCGCTCTCCCGGCGCGGTTTGGTGATATCCTCCATGATATGCACCGCCTCGGTCGCTACCACTTGGTTCCCGGCGAACACCTGTTCGAGCAAATCCTCTAGGCGGTTGGCGTGTTGAGGTCCCATGACCATATCTAATTCGGGCACCCGGCGCAGGAGTGCTTCTCCTTCCTGTTGTGCCACGCAACCGGCAACGATCAGGGTGAGGTTGGGTTGTTGGAGTTTGCGTTTGGCTTGCCTGCCTAGGTAGGAATAAACTTTATGCTCGGCATTATCCCGAATTGAGCAGGTATTGTAGAGGATGAGGTCGGCTTGGTTGGGGTCTTCGGAAAACTGGAACCCCATATTTTCCAGGATACCTGCCATGCGTTCGGAGTCAGCTTTGTTCATCTGACAGCCGAAGGTGGTGATGTGGTAACGACGAGGAATAGAGGACATAAGGTGCTATTTTTCGCAAATGAACGGGCATTTTGGGTCAATGGCAGTCTGGCACTCAACCGGATATAGCAATCCTAAATGATTTGTAACAAAAATAGCGAGCAAGATGCTCGCACTCCCAAGGCTCTTAGGCTTGGATCCATCACGCAACTGATTTAGGACTGCTATATGGGCGGCGATCGCCCCGGGAAAGCCATGACTCGGATGCAAACATAAACTATTATTATAAAGCTTGCCGTCAATTTTACCCACTAGGAATGGAAATCAGAACCCTATGATTCAGGAGCGATCGCAATATAAGGAAACTTGGGACAACCTCGCCGCCAATATGGATGAGGCGAAACTCTATGTCGCCGGACATACGGATGAAGACGAATTAGACCGCACGGGACTGAATACGGTGAATCGAATTGAGAATTTTGTCGGCATTCAACCGGAAGATATTTGTTTGGAAATTGGCTGTGGGGTGGGTCGAGTTGGCAAGTTTTTAAGTCCCAAATGTCAGAAATGGATTGGGACGGATATTTCCGCGAATATGCTCCACTATGCGGCGCAACGTTTGGAAGGGTTGGAGAATATTGAATTAATTGAATTGAGTGGGGTGGGATTACAGGAAATTGCCGATAATTCCATTGATTTGGTCTACTGTACGGTAGTGTTTATGCACCTGTATGAGTGGGACCGCTATCACTATTTAAAAGAAGCATTTCGCGTGTTAAAGTCCGGGGGACGTTGCTTTTTTGATAATGTAGATTTGACTTCGAGTCACGGATGGGATGTATTTATGGCAGGGTATGCTTATCCCATTGACCAACGTCCGGCCTATTTGAGTATGTGTTCCACGGGGGAGGAATTAGAAACTTATGCGAGGCGATCGGGCTTTTCCGAGATTAAAATCCATCGCTGGGGAGATGCGCGAGTGGGGGTGACGGGGATAAAACCGTGAGGGAATCATTGGATATCCTGGGATTATCCCCTAATCCCTATCCCAGGCAACAACCGGCGGGGGTTCAAACCCGGCGGGGGTTCAAACCCGGCGGGGGTTCAAACCCGGCGGGGGTTCAAACCCGGCGGGGGTTCAAACCCGGCG
>JAABSJ010000373.1 GCA_011390515.1 Oscillatoria sp. | reverse complement strand
AACGGTAATTTGCGTGTCTTCGGAATTGGCACCGATGATAATGTTTGGCAGTGGCGCGAGTCAGACAACAATATGACCTGGTGGCACAAAATGGGGCTATCGGGAACAGATTTAGAGGTTATTCAAGATAAAAACGGTGATTTGCGTGTCTTCGGAATTGGCACCGATGATAATGTTTGGCAGTGGCGCGAGTCAGACAACAATATGACCTGGTGGCACAAAATGGGGCTACTTGGTCGAGAATTAAATGTTGTTAAACTGCCTAATGGAGAATTACGAGTTTTGGGAGTGGGAACAGATGATAATCTCTGGCAATGGCGCGAGTCAGACAATAATATGACCTGGTGGCACAAAATGGGGTTATTAGTTATTGACAATACTACTGCATCTGAAAATAGTACATGGCAAAATCCACATCCTAATCCTAATCCAAATCCAAATTACATTTACACAAATGCTGACTACTTGAATGCACTGTATCAAGACAATATCGGCAATCGCTTGGGGTCTAACAGCCACAATCACGATCACATTATTCGTGAGGCAGTTGATTCGATAGATGGAGATAGTAACCCAGGAGTGTATGCCTTGGTTGGCGGTGAAGTAATTGAAGCGAAAAATGGGAAAGAAGTTAGTTCTAAGCATTGGGGATACAATGGAACGGTTGCCATTTACAATAAAGAGCTTAACCAAACATTTATCTATTGGCATTTAGCAGAAGGTTCAATTAATGAGAACTTGCAAGGTAAAACTATTGCCGCAGGTTCTCTAATTGGAAAGGAAGGTAACACAGGTGCAAGTTACGGATCTCACACCCATGTAGAAGTTCATAACGGTCGAGCATACGTTAATATGTCTAATCCTTTGAATCCTCAATCTCCTGCTAATAGTGGTCGGCTTCATGTACCAACTGTATTTCAAAATGCCGTAAGAAAGGGACTTGTGAAGTTATATAAATAGAGGAATGGTAGTAGTAGGGGGCGTTAGTTGGGAATAAATTTTTGAACTTAATCAGTTAATTAAAAAGCCCGACGTAACGCACCAAATTTACACGGAGAAAACTAACCATATCTCGGTGTTAACTCGGGGAATAAAATTTACTTGACTGTCGCTCAATTGAGTTCCCCGGTAACATAGCCTACCGCCTTGCCTCTTTCCCCCAAATGCGATCGCTCCTGTTTTTTCCGAAAATGCGATCGCTCCTGTTTTGCCGAAAATGCGATCGCTCCTGTTTTTTCCAAAAATGCGATCGCCCCAAACCCCCAAGCCAAGAAACCGGGTTTCTGCGGTGAATCTCAGAGTAAACTGTGTCACCGAGAAAAGAAACCCGGTTTCTGGGGTTTCTGGGTTCAGAGAAAGCGATCGCCTATTTTCCCAGAATGCGATCGCTTTTTTGACCGTCGCCAGAGTTGGTCAGACTAAAGCCCTGACTACGAACGAAATTTTTTGAGAGGCGATCGCTATAACCTGATCCACCGAGGTTTGATTCACTTGTGTTAACATTAAATTTAATCTAAATTTAGTGCTAATATCGCCATGATCAACCTGAGTCGTGATATTCAGTCCCTTTCTAGCTTCAAGCGTAATACCTCTGAATTTATCCAACAAATGAAGGAAACCGGGAAACCGATTGTCTTAACTGTCAACGGTAAAGCTGAACTGGTTGTCCAAGATGCTGTGTCCTACCAAAAATTTCTAGATATGATGGAATACCTAGAAGCGATCGCAGGCATTAAAGAAGGACTAGCGGATGTGAACGCGGGTCGAACTCGTTCCTTAGCAGACTTTCAACAAGCAATGCAAGAAAAACATGGCATTTCAAGTTAGGCTGACTCACAAAGCAGAAATTGAAATTGAAACAGCCTACCAATGGTTACAAGAACGAAACCCAGACTATGCCGATCAATGGTTTCGAGATTTGATGGATACCCTAGCCACCTTACAGGAAAAACCTCGGCGTTGTGCTTTAGCCGTAGAAAATGATGTTTTTCCTGAAGAAATTCGGCAACTTCTCTACGGCAAAAAACAGCAGAGTGTTTACCGGATTCTGTTTGTGATTCGGGACGAGAAGGTATATGTACTCCATGTCCGTCATG
>JAABSJ010000372.1 GCA_011390515.1 Oscillatoria sp. | reverse complement strand
GTGCCATTAGATTTAGACCCGAAAATACAAAAAGTCGAGAAATTATCCCAAAAGTTTGCGAGAAATATGTCCGGTGGTTAAGTGGGATTGTGTTTTTAGAACCAGAACCTAGCTTGATGAGAGACTATGGTCACAAAACGGATTTGATTTTACGAGAAAAAGGGCAAAATCTATCTGGAGTTATTTATAATTTATGTCAATCCAAAACCTCTAAGCAGGCGGTTTTAGACTTTGTTTGTAGTCTTCCAGAACAGAATATTGAGGATATTAGTTTTTTAGAAACCCCTCGGGATGAGGTGATGTTACAACTCACTGAAACGTTTGGAGGGGTGGCAACTCCTTATGATGCCGCAAGATTGTCTGATGGAACCCTGCGAGTTTTATCCATTGCAGCAGTATTACTTTCTGCACCGGAAGAAAGTTTAGTAGTCATTGAAGAAATCGATAATGGTGTACACCCGAGTCGTGCGAGTGCCTTACTGTCTCGGATGGCTGCAATTGCTCGAAAACGTAATCTCCGGATTCTCATTAGTAGCCATAATCCGGCTTTATTAGATGCTCTTCCTGATGAAGCAATTCCTGAGACTGAATTTTGTTATCGCAGTCCTGATGATGGGTCAAGTCAATTAATTCGGTTGCAAGATATTCCCGATTACCCGGAACTGATTGCTCAGGGTTCCGTGGGTCATTTAATGACTCGGGGACTGTTAGAACGGTTTGTCAAGCAGCATCCAGGAACTGAGGTCAAAAAACAGCAGGCCCTAGACTGGTTGACCTCGCTTAATTCGATGGTGGAGGCTCAGTGATGGCGGATGTTTCGATTGTCGATACGTCAGTTTTTTGTAATGTTATTATGTTGCCCTGGTTGCTCTCCTTTTAGCCTACTGCATAATCGCTCATTTCTCGCATAAAAGGCGGGTAAAAGCCTAGGACAATATCTTGCTTGGGGACACCCAAGTTGACTAAATCTTCCGCAACATCATGCTCCGTTGAATTGCAAAAAATCCAAATTTTCTCATTGCGGATATCTAAATGGATGACACCCTGATGAATCCAGCGCTGATGGTGCCAACCAAAATGGACAATTTGATAATGATTTCGTTGGGTATCAAAAATAGTTTCAACCTCAATCTCACCATAGGCTGGCTTACTTTTGGCATATTCCATCAACAATTGTTGCACAATTTGCTGATAGGTATTTAATTTATCTGTCACTCCTTCCATAGCAGAATTCGCTCCAATTCAATATCATAAACAATGAGTTTTACAGAATTTTCTTGCAGCATTGATGCTGGAAATTCTCGTTGAAAGAAAGTGTGATAGACTAAATTAGGGATAGCTAGATAGAGAATGCGCTCGGGGTCTTCACGGCGTAAAGCAGCCCGATAGTTAATAAACTGCCCCAAGGCTGTATGAAACTCTGAAATTGCCGATGCCCTCGCCAAAAAACTTTTGACTTCCACGGCAATTTTATCATTTCCGCGCTCTGCTGCTAGTAGTCGTTCTGCCCCTAAGTCAATCTCCATATCTACCCCACCGACTTTAATCTGAAGGGGATCGTGAGTGACAGTCCACCCATCTGATTCGAGAGCCGTCTTAACAACTTGATGAAAACGATCCTTAGCCATAATAGACGATCGCCTAAACCTGATGCTATCCAAACTTATTATACCAAGCTATCATCGCGCCCAGGAGTTTGAACCTCTGGTGTCTGGAATGATTGGGGTAAGAGGGGATTCGACATCCGACGCCATTGGATGAATCAGTCACCCGCCTAGAGGCGAACTGCAATGGCAACTCCCCAGGAATTAGACCCTGGTGGTACTCCAGAAGACCCCAGCTATGCTAAAATTAATTCAAAAAACTTGGGTAGGCTGGCTATGAGATTTATTAACCCCAAAACCGACTACGCTTTTAAAAAAATCTTTGGTTCTGCACAAAGCAAGAACATTTTAATCAGTTTTCTCAATGCTTTGGTCTATGATGGCAATTCGACTATTCAAGACTGGGAAATTATCAATCCCAATTTGCCCCCTCAACTGGAAGGGTTAAAAGATACTTATTTGGATGTTAAAGCCCAGCTTAATGATGGGACGTTCGTGATTGTTGAAATGCAGGTGTTAAATGTGCAGTTTTCTGGTAAGCAGGTCTTGTTTA
>JAABSJ010000038.1 GCA_011390515.1 Oscillatoria sp. | reverse complement strand
AAGGCATCAGAATAAACTCAGTTGCAAGACAAAAAACATCTCAGGCAAATTCTACCTACATTTACTACATTTAACTGAACCGAGCTACGGATGAAAGTGGGAGATTTATTAAAATAAAGCAGTAATGGTTTTCCAAGGTTTATAAGGGGCATTGCTACAGGGGGCGGGGGGTGACACGGGTCGTCATCCGCTGCCTCTGTGAACCCTGATGGGAATAACCCACACAAGCCTATCGCTTTTTTACGCAATTTCAGCCGCGAGTGGTGGATCAGATGCGATCGGGTAAAATAATATTTATAATAATCCGGGCAATCACTGCTTTTCTAGTTTGCCGGGGAGGGGTCCGAGAATGACTTGGGCGATCGCTCGCGTTGTGGGAATATTTGAGTTAAATCTGCCTGGACTGCATTTTTTCCGGGTTCTCACCCCTTGATCGGATAAAGAAATCAATCAGGGTCTATTCGGTGTAGTGATTATGCCAGTGCATCAGGTGATCATCCGGTGATGTCTAACCGTAGTGACGGATTATTTAAGATGGAACCCTAATCAGAGGGTTGATTGGCTGGAAAACCTGACACCCTAATGGGTTTAGGCGGAAGTCCGGTCTACAGAGACGACTGACCCCACGACTTTCAACCGCCCCCAGTGAAATCCGGTCCCCCTGAAGAAGTGGCACAGTTGCTCATTTCAGGTTCTCCGACAGCAGGAAAACTTGAAAAAGAGCAGGGGCATCTAGAAATTACTGTTTTGTTCACTCAGGTTCGGGGGAACCCTCCTGAATCAATTTCTGACTTCATTCTGAACAGTTCCCCTCCTCCATACCTTTAAGAACGGGGAAGATTTGGACTGTTACCTGGGGTTTCATCGGGAGAACAATCTCTCTAAGATAGGGTCTAAACCCATTCAGTATAAACATCTGGGATAATTGAGGAGAATAGGAAATGGACGTGACAAGAGTCACCCAACAATTGCGGAAAAATCCTTATGAGGTTTATCGAGATCCACTCACGGGACAATGGATCGTGCTCAAAAATCCGAAACTGCCCAGCGATCGCCATTGTCATCCTGCTAAACCTTTATCGAACCTCTCTCCATCCCTCAAGACAGCAGAGGGTCAGGAAGTGCGCTCGGATTCTGGGGAACCGCCCGTCCAAGAATAAAACAAATTGATTTACAATAAGGAGCGAACGATTTAGGGTGAGATCAACACAAACATGGCAACTTATTTAGTAACAGGAACTGCTCGCGGCATTGGGTTAGCATTGTGCCAGCAGTTACAGGAACGGGGGGATACGGCGATCGCAGTTTGCCGTCAGTCCTCCCCCGAGTTAGATGCATTAGGGATTCGAGTTGAAACCGGAATTGATATCACTTCGGATCCGACCCTCAAAGAACTGGTGCAGCGATTGCAAGGGGTCTCCTTAGATATATTGGTCAATAATGCGGGCATTTTAGAAGCAGACAGTCTCGATCGCCTGGATTTTGACAGCATTCAACGGCAGTTTGAGGTGAATGCCTTGGGAACATTGCGGGTGACTCAGGCACTGCTCCCGTTGCTTAGGGAAGGGTCCAAGATTGGGATTGTCACCAGTCGCATGGGTTCCATTGAGGATAATAGTTCCGGTGGTTATTACGGGTATCGGATGTCGAAAGTGGCCGTCAGTATGGCAGGCAAATCCCTGGCGATCGATTTGAAACCGCGCAAAATCGCGGTCGGGATTGTACATCCGGGGTTAGTTCAGACCCGAATGACGGATTTTACGGGAATTTCTACCGGGGAAGCAGCGCATGGTATCATTCAGCGCCTGGATCATCTCACCCTGGATAACTCGGGTACGTTTTGGCACGCCAATGGCGAAGTGTTACCGTGGTAAAACAGGGGAAGTGATCCGGTGAGGAAAACTTAGTCCAGTGGGAGTGTAACCGATGCCTCTATGGGGAGATGTTCCGAACCTGTAGGGGGTAAAACCTGACTCGATGTTGCACTCCACTCGGCAGAGTACCAAATCTGATCAATTCTGAACAGGGGATGGGTGAGTCTCCAGTTAATCGATTTAATCAGGTCACTTAAGGGCCATCCATAAGGCCAAGTGAATCCAAACCCATATCCAGATTGTTTGTAGGCATCTTCCATGACGGTTTGTAACCGTCGGTAATCTTGAGACGTATCGGTGAGATTAAAATCGCCAGCAGCAATCACGGGTAGGGTTTCTTGGTGGATGCGATCGATTAAATCAGCAATTTGTTGATGGCGATCGCCGTATTCGTAAGTGGGAATCGTCAGATTTCCGATCCAGGGTTGAGGCCGAATCCAAGGGGCGATGGTTTGCACATTATACACCACAACGGGTTGCCCTTCAATGTCTACAATCGCCCGTTGCTGAAATTCGTCGAGTTCCGCCAGGTGAATCATTTTTTTGTCTGCGATGGGATATCGACTAAACATCCCGACTCGATTTCCAAAAAAGGTGTAGGGGTATAATTCCTCCACATAAGGGACAACTTTATGGGTATTTCGTTTGGTGGTTTCTTGCAATAAAACAATATCCGGCGTTTCGGATTGCAGTAACTCCACTAAACTCTCGGTTTTGGTACTATGCCAAGTTAGATTCAGGGATAAGACTTTGACCGTTAAGGCATCATCCGGGATCGAGGCGGGTTTGGGGGACCAATAGGTTGAATGCAACCAACCAATCAGGATTAAACAAACAATGGAGGAGGCGATCGTTAATCTTTTTTGTCGGAGAATTAACCCAGCAATTCCAGGAATGAGAAATAGGGGAAACAGAATCCAAGGAATTAAAATGCCAATCAAGGCAACCATCCAAAGTTCATCCCAAAAAATCAACCTTAACACAACATAAATGACCAAAAATAGAAGATAGCTATAGATAAATAGCTGGGCAATGAACTGGAACAGTTTGATGGACAACCCGGTCAGGTTTGGAAATCGCTGAAGCATCATTTAAAAACACCAAAATCATCAACATATAGACTTGATAGAACCCAGTTAATCTCCCACAGAACCGTTAAAAACTGGTATTCTTTTCGCAACTGTAGGAGCAGGCTATAGACCTATTCCCATCAGCCGCAATTACCGATAACTGCACCCTGTCTATGTTGTCAGTTTTAGCCGACCTCATTTAACGTTCCAAGCTCAGAGCCCAGAGCATAAATCCACTAGAAACCAGCAAGAGTTTAAAGATTTTGTGGCGAATGCTCTGGGAAAAATAGTCAGTATTAAACCTCAAATAAATACTGTAGAATAATGGGAGTAATACTCCCATTTCAATCAAGAAATTTTTATAGAGGTAATAATTCGTCAGGTAGAGTGCACCTCGGCTAGGGAGAATCCCCCAGGGCAGTTTAATCAACTGCCAACTAAAGGGCCAAAAGAGATGGATGCCAACCACCCCGACTAATAAATCCAGCAGGGGATGAGACAATCCAGCGGCGATCGCCTGAAGACTACGAGTCCGTAACAGTTGTCCGCGATCACCCAGCAGGAATAGGACAAAAATCGTCACGATGGGTACAAATAGGGCAAAAATTAGAGAATGACTAATCCGAGCTTCATGATGATTCGATTGATGCAAAAACGGAATCAGCCGGTCTAAATCCGGCAACAAGGCTAATAAGATTAACCACCCTAACCACAGCCATCGTTGCCATTTAGGCCCTCCCGTTTTATGGCATGAATAAATTGTCAACCCAGCTAAAGCATGACCCATTGCAGAAGACATAGTGACTCCATCAAACCTGCGTGAATCTTGGACCGCTTAGTAAGCATTTATACTTGATTGTGTTTTTAATCTATCACTGCCTTGACAATATCCTGTGATATTGATCACAAATTTAGGCTAAATTTTATGGAGTTTTATCTCTTTGTTTATAGAAATATTACAACTGGGCCAAGGCACCTTGACAAAAGGCTCAAATTGTGAGAATATTTTCCGGACATGAGGATAGCCTTCACCTCCATCCCTGGTCCTGGTTTAACCCTCGCTGGAGTTGAGAATGGTGCAAGCTCTCCGATGAACCGGACACCATGTAATCCCATGAACACACCGGCACTTATTTCCCTTGATTATCGCATAGTTTCTCATAAATTTCATTCATTTTTTGAACGACTTCCTGAGCCCTTTTTTGCTTTTCGGGATTATCATAAAATAAATCCGGATGCCATTTTTTCAGTAAAGCTCGATAAGCTTGTTTCACCTCTGGCAACGAAGCATTAGAGTTCAGTCCGAGGATTTGGTAAAACCGCGCCATTTGATCGCTGACAGGTGGCGGGGGTGTTTGGGTAGGGGGAGTTGTGGCATCGGGAGGCGATCGCCAGTTCATCTGTTTCAGCTTCGCCAATTCTGCATCCATTTCCAATGCCTGAAACTTGGCTTCCAATCGGTCAATCATTCCCAAAACCTCCTTAGTTCAACTTCCCCCAAACGGGGTAGCAAATTTGTTTACAGCACTCCAGCTCATCTCGGGAGAGTCAAGTCTCCTTCAACCCCTGCAAATCCTGAGTTAACGCCTCCAATACATTCTGTAAAAACTGGATTTGATGGCGCTTTGTCATCATCTCCGATGAGGGCTTCGGGGGTTGAAATCGCATCACAGGCAGGGCGATTTCTTCATAGTCGCGCAGGGTCGAAAAAGCCGCTTCACTGAACTGAGTCAAATAATCCTCCACCGCTTTTTTATAGGCGGTTTGTACATCAGGAGGATTCACAGGATTCACAGGATTCACAGGACTGACGGGACGGGACGAATTGGGTTCAATAATTCGATTCAGGATATAATAAGCGCTTCGAGCAACCGTATTGCCCACAGGACTTTCTAATAGCCAATCCAATGTCTTCTCCCCGGTGCTAGAGGTAGGAGGTTTTGATGACTTAGGGGCCGAGGGAGTTTGGGGAACGGTAACAGAGGGAGGTTCAGGAAATTTTAGGGTTAATGTTCCGGGGTGGGGGTGGTTGAAAAACTCACAAGCTTTATTCACCCAACTGGTAATCTCTTGCTGATATTGAACCATTCCCGGTTGAAAAGATTGGGTTTCCCAGGTGCGAAATTGACCCTGTTGGAGTGCGGCGATCGCCTCTAGTTCATAGCGCTTTAACAGGTTCGGTAAATACAGCTTACTTTGTAAATCAGAAACGCTCCCCTCAAAGCCTTGTTTAATCAGTTTTTCCGCCTTTTGTTGCAACTGAATCTTATTCGCCTGTTTTTCTTCAGCCACGGCTAACTCCGTAGTCACCCCTTGAATTTTTACCGTTAGAGACTGGCAGATTTGAGAGGCGATCGCCTCTAAGCGCGGCAACCAATTGACAGTTTTTTCTTGATGAAACGCCACAATACTTTGCAGCGCCGATTCAAACATCGGTAGACCCGTAGTCTGTGCTGCTGCCGCATCCCCTTTCAGTCTTGCTCTCAGGGCCGGTAAAGCATCAACCCGATACAAATTACTAACCCCCGGAGGTAAATTGGACCGAAAACTTTCCGCCACAAACCGCATCCGACTGGACACTTCTTTTTGGTCATCCGGGTCCATTAAATTCATAAAATTGACCGCAAACACCACCGTTTCAATCCCGCGATCGAGCAGCCAATCCCTGAGATTTTCCCGTTCTCCCAGAGTCATCAACTTACGAGCATCCAGCACCTGCACCACCAAATCTGCGGTTAACAATTGCTTTCGGACGAGATTATCCTGTTCTTCCCGGTCATTGGTTCCCGGCAAATCTAAAAATTCTACCCCAATTTGTAGGAAAGAATGAGGACAGAACACCTCAACCTGAGCCACATCATTTCGCATCCGGCGATCCTGGTCCAAAATAGCATATTGCTTGAGAATAGCCGTGCCGCGATCGCCGATCACCTGTCCATCATTTAAAGTGATTTTAGCGCTCAGTTCTTCTCCATATCTAACATGAATTGCCGCCCCCGTTGTCGGAATTAAATCAATCGGCAAAGTCCGTTGTCCCAGCAAAGCATTGAGCAAGGTAGATTTGCCATAATTAAAAGGACCAAAAACCGCAATCCGAAAGCCGGGATTTTCTAGCGCTTCGCAAAGGGTCAGGCTATCTTGATATAGGGGTAAACTTTTATCCAGTTCCAATGCTCCTAATGCTGCCCTAATATTCCTGACTACATCTTGATAAATTTCCTGCTTCATTTTTTTGCCTCGGGTTAACAATTTTAGGGAAAACTTTTGATTCCGGAGGGACCTCTCCCCGGCCCTCTCCTTTTAGGAGAGGGAGAATAGGGAAAACTCTTGATTCCGGAGGGACCTCTCCCCGGCCCTCTCCTTTTAGGAGAGGGAGAATAAGGAAATTTTTTTATTGGTGGGAGGGGGGTGACATGAGTTCATTGGTGATTTTCCCGGTTGCGGGAAAGACATTGATTCCCGATCTCTCTCTTCTGGAGAGCAAGTGCTTTTGGAGGGGTGGGAAGGGGTTTGGTCGGTTAAATTTCTTCTTGACAGGCTGCTGCAATACGCATAATCACCTGATCAATATTTTGTCTAATCTCCTCATTTTTTATTCGTAACACACGCAGGTTAGGGCTGGTGATAATTTGGTCACGTTCTAAATCATATTCCACTTGCTTTTCATGAATTTTTCCATCCACTTCTACGACTAATCCAGCAGCGTGACAATAGAAATCTGTAATAAATCCATCAATAATCTGTTGTTGCCGAAAGTGCCAGCCATTCAATCGATTAGCACGCAGGTATTGCCATAAAATTTTCTCTTCTGCGGTCATCTTACGGCGGAATTCCTTGGCTTGCTGCACTTTATCTGAACTTACCTTTTGTCCAATCACAATATTGTGACGACCTTCCTGGATTTGTCTGTCCTCTTTTCTAGGCTGTAGTTTATCCATGAGTGATCTCGTGACTAAATTTTCATCCTTGACAATAACTACCCTCTTCCTCCCCCAACCCTCTTGCTCCCCCTGCCCTCTTAGGGAAGGGGGCCGGGGGGTTAGGTCTCTTTCATCCCCCAACCCTCTTCCCCCCCTGCCCTCTTAGGGAACTAATCTTGTAGGGGTTTTGAAGCCGCCTACGAAAAATCGTTATTTTTTGTAGGGGCGCAATGCTTGCGCCCAAAGCTAGGGTCTGTTTTCCAAAGCTAGGGTCTGTTTTCCAAAGCTAGGGGGCGCAAGCATTGCGCCCCTACAAAACCCCTACAAGATTAGCTTAGGGAAGGGGGCCGGGGGGTTAGGTCTCTTCCTCCCCCTACCCTCTTGCTCCCCCTGCCCTCTTAGGGAAGGGGGCCGGGGGGTTAGGTCTCTTCCTCCCTCTACCCTCTTGCTCCCCCTGCCCTCTTAGGGAAGGGGGCCGGGGGGTTAGGTCTCTTCCTCCCCCTACTTTCTTGAGCCCTCTTGCTCCCCCGGCCCTCTTAGGGAAGGGGGCCGGGGGGTTAGGTCTCTTTCATCCCCCAACCCTCTTGCTCCCCCGGCCCTCTTAGGGAAGGGGGCCGGGGGGTTAGGTCTCTCAACCTACAGCAATCAGTAAATCCTGATATTCGCTCTCAATATTTCGCGCCTCCAAACTGACATCCGACTCTAGCTTTTTGAGTCGTTCTAATTCACTGCTGCGATTAATTTCATGGGATTGCTTTTGTCCCAGCAAATTATCTAATTCCGCTTGACGGGATTTGATATCATCATCAATGCGTTGAGTCACTTCTCGGTCATAAGCATCAAAACACTCTTTAACCGCATCGTGAATCGGCTGCCACTGCTCCTCTGCCACTTGGGGCAGATATTTGACCAGTTCTTTTTTGGTCACCTTGACCACTTCTATGCGAGCGCGATCGGCTTGGAACAAACCCACGCCTAACCCCACTAGGGCTAAAGTAATCGGGCCTAAAATCACCCCAAAAACCGTGGTAATTGCCGTACTAATTCCAATCACGGCTACGATATTTAACAGGATATTTTTCCAGTCAAAGCCCGCTCCCATGAGGGCGGCTCCTGCTATATTTCCTGTGGCTAATGAAACTAATCCCATTGCCCAATTTGCCCAGGCGGGAGAGCTATCTTCCGGTAAACTGTTGCTACCGGCATGGATTTTTTGGCCCGTGAGTTTCTCGGTAATTTTAGTGGTGACTTTGGTGTAGTCGGCCCCGTACTGCTCGGCACTTTTGGCTAATTGAATGAACGCCCCATTCATCTCTTGTTCGGCGGTGAGGCTCCAAGCGGATAATTTATCATTAATGTACTGCTCAAATGCCTGCCGAAACCGCGCTTCAAAGCTTTCTCGTTTGGCTTTGTCGATAAAGTCTCCAAATTTGATATCCGGTTGATAGGTTAAGAAATCGCTTTCAAAGGTATTGCCTAAGTTGAGGACATAAGTGCGGAATGAATCAGCGATCGCCCGCGCTTTGCTATCCCGAACCTGTTTGATTTCATCCTTGAAGCGATCGCGAATATTTGTTAAAGCTTTAAACTCCGGTTCAACCGAACTAATCCGCTGCTTCAACTCATTCACATCCCCATCCAGTAACGGAATCCGACGGGCGATCGCCTCCCGCACTCGGGTGGAGGTTTGACGTGCTAAAGTTCGCGCCTGCCGCAATTCAGAAACCGCCCGTTCCTGGGTTAAAAACGTATTCAGCGCCCCCAAAAAACTGGAAAATCCCGTTCCCTCCAACGAGGCGATCGCATCCTTAATCCGTCGTCTCAACGCTTGAATTGCTGAAATTTCAAACACCCGCTCCTCATAAATATCATGCCCATCCACCACACAATATTCCGCCAAATTTGCCTTAAAAACTTGCCGCAATCGCGTCTCAGAATCCTGCAATTCTTCCTCATCATCCGGGTCAATTAAACTCTCCCGCACCTGATCCCAAGCATTAATCAGAAAGAACACACTCAATCCCCGCCCCTTAATATAATTCTCCAAATAGCGGCGTTCTCCCAGGGTGCAAGGTTGTGATGCCCTCATCACAAATAAAATCGCATGACAATTGTTAATATACCCCAGAGACAATTCATTGCGCGATTCCGTATCATTCAGTCCCGGACTATCAACAATTTCCACTCCTTTTTGCAGTAACGATAGCGGGTACTCTAACACCGCATAATCTACATCAGGAAACGCTTGTTGCTGCTTCTGTTCCAGTTGTTTCGCTTCCGAGGGAGGGATGGTGTAGTTCTGTTTGAAACTCTTAAAATCTAGCGTTTGGGGACTTTTTCCATCCTTAAAATACACCGTTACCTTCTTTTCCGGTCCGTAGCGCAACACCGTCAGCAGTGCCGTACAAGGGTTGACATCACTGGGTAAAATATTCTCTCCAATTAAGGCATTGAGAAACGTGCTTTTCCCCCGCTTCATATCTCCCAAAACCAGCAGGCGGAAGACCCCATGCCGTAAATTGTTGCTGGCTTTCTGAGTATCTTCGATTTCTCGTTCTAAGCCCAATTGCCCAGATTTTTTCGCCCCTGCTGTTTCAGATTCTTTCAAAATATCGGCTATCTGGCTGAACGCATTAGCCACATCTGCTCGCACTTCGGCGACCCGCTCTAAATTCGTCAGAAAACTTTTGGGTTCCATTTTATAGCTCATGCTGATTAAGGGAATATCGGTCAATCAAGTTTATCCGATCGCAGTCCTTCTGTGTCGTTTCTCGACCTGAAAACGAGACCCGGACAAAAAGGTTCTAGAAACCGGATGCCATTTCAGCCATTGTATGAGATTAAGGACTCATAAACCCGGTTAACGGTCCGGCATTCTGAGATGATGTCTGCTTCTAGTTTTTGCAAACGTTTTAACTCACTGTCTCGATTAATTTCTCGGGACTGTTTTTGTTGGAGCAAATTATCTAATTCCAAACGGCGAGATTTGATATCATCATTGAGCCGTTTCATCACTTCGCGGTCATAAGTATCAAAACAGTCCGTAATCGCTTTATGAATAACTGGACACTGTTCCTCGGCGATTTGAGGCAGATATTTAATCAACTCTTTTTTCGTGGCCTTAATCAATTCTTTGCGACCTTGTTCTGCTTGCAATGCACCCACGCCTAATCCCACCAGCAAGATGCCCAGGGGTCCAGTTAACAGAACCGGAATCGAAAAAATGGCTAAAAAGCTATAGATCCCAATAACCGATAGAGAGTTAACAAGAATGTTTTTCCAGTCGAACCCTGCACCGGCTAAAAAGACCCCTGCGATGTTACCCGTTGCCAGGGAAACTAATCCCATTGCCCAACTCGCCCAGGTGGGGGAATCGTCTTCTGAATTAAAATTGCTGCGGGTATAAATCTGCTGCCCAATTAATTTGTCAGTCATCGTCTGGGTGATGCGACTATAGGCTGAACCATACTCGGATGCTCGCTTGGCAAGTTGGGTAAAAGCGTCCTGCATTTCTTGGTTAGCGGTCTTTTCCCAGGCGGTGATTTTATCATTCAGGTATTGTTCAAATCCCTGTTGAAAGGCAGCATTAAATTCTTCCCGTTTGCCTTGGTTTAAGGAGTCAAAAAAGCCTAAATCCGGTTGATACCGTAAAAAATCGGCTTCAAAGGTACTGCCCAGATTAAGAATGTAGGCGCGCAATGACTCGGAAATTCCCCGTGCTTTCTGATCCCGGATGGTTCTAATTTCATCGGAGAAGCGATCGCGGATGTCATTCAGTTTCTCGAATTCCGGTTCTACGGAGGAAATCCGCGCTTTCAACTCGTTGACATCGCGATCGAGTAAAGGAATCCGACGGGCGATCGCCTCCCGCACGCGATCGGTACTCTGGCGGGCTAAAGTTCGCGCTTGCCGCATTTGAGCTACCGCTCTTTCTTCCGTCAAAAACCGATTAATCGCCCCCATAAACTCCGGAAATCCCGTCCCTTCTAAAGATTGCTCCGGGTCTTTCACTCGTCGCCGCAATGCCTGTAGTGAAGAAATTTCAAACACTCGTTCAGGATACAAATCATAGCCATCCATCTGACAATAGTCGGTCAAATTGGTATGAAACACCTGCCGCAGTTTTTCCTCCGCTTCTTGGAGTTCTTCCGCATTATCAGGGTCAATTAGTCCCTTTTTAATTTCATCCCAAGCATTAATCAGGAAGAAAACCGTTAATCCGCGCCCTTTGATATAATTATCCAAATAGCGGCGTTCCTCCAACGTTACCGGCTGACCCGCCCGAAGTACGAACAAAATTCCGTGACAGTTATTAATATAAGTCAGGGACATTTCATTCCGCGCTTCCGTATCATTCAGCCCCGGACTGTCTACAATTTCAATACCCTTTTCCAGTAATGCTAAAGGATATTCAACCACCGCATAGTTCACTTCGGGAAAGGCTAATTTTTTCTCCTGTTCTAGGGTTTTGGCCTCTTGTGGGTCAATGGTATAACGCTGCTTGAAGGTGGGAAAATCTAACCGTTCTGGGGTTTTGCCCTCTTTGAAGTAAACCGTCACCGTTTTCTGTTTTCCGTAGCGTAGCACGGTGAGCAATGCTGTACAAGGATTCACATCTGCCGGTAATAGATTCTCTCCAATTAAGGCATTCAAGAAGGTGCTTTTCCCCCGCTTCATGTCGCCCAGAACCAGCAGTCTAAACACCCCCTGCCGTAAATTCTTGCTCCCGAGAGTCAGGTCAGCAATGTTGCTTTCTAAGCCCAGTTTTCCAGAAGTTTGCTCTCCTTGGGATTCGTCAGTTTCTAACAGGTCAACCATTCGATCCAAACAGGCTGCCACCTCAAATCGGACTTGAGCCACTCGTTCCAAATTGTTAAGAAAACTTGCGGCTTCCATTTTATAAACCATTGGTATTCCCTCTATTTATTGGTTTTATCTGAGTCCAAAAAAAGTTTGTAACCGACCCAAGCGATCGCCCCAACAATCACCGCACTCGCCACCATCGTTCCCACCCGGACAGCAGCAAACACCACCACCACCATCAGAGCATACTTTCCCACCCGCTTGAGTTGTCTTCCCCAGCGTTGCAGCTTCGATTCCGTCGGTTCCTGTTTAATGGTTTGATGCAGGGGAGGTTCTCCTTTGTATAGCTCCATCTCCATTTCCCGCAGTCGCAGCGATCGCTCTCGCTCCGCAATTTCTCGTTCTCGCTCTGCTAGTTCCTTTTGCCGATTTTGCTTTTCTGAGTCTGGGTTTCGTTTGTCATTCATCTGTTTTCACCCTCTCTATACAATGGGTTCCATCCCTTGTTTGAAAACGTTTACTCCCAATCAGGCAACTTTTTTCGCTTCTAGGGTAAGCCTCTTTCCTCACTCCTGGTCAGTTAATCATCTCAAAGTTGGATATAGCCTGAGAACAAAATCACTTCCATACACTGCTCAATTTTATCAAACATTTTACCCTTTTTTGATAAGTCTATTTGACCCTTAAACAAACGTTAAAAAAATTAATATTTTTTTAACGAAATAACAAGCCCTGCTTATGATTTTCCTGACCATAGACTTGGGAACACTCGATATTTTTTGGCATGAGTTTGTGAAGTTTTGTTGACAGAACCTCTTTTGATTTGCTTTTACTTAAAATTTAACATTATCCAGACCCGGGTCTGTGATTTCCATCACAAACCCGGGCTGTTTTCCGCATTTTTTCAGTTGATTGTCACCGGCGTCAACCCCTGGACAATTTAGTGAATCATACCGGAACGATTTTGCTAAAGTGAAGAAAACAGGGATTCTCTAATTGAATGGAGGTGATCTCATGCCAGCGATCGCCTAGAACGCCAGTAGCGGATTCCACGCCAAGGACAAGAAACCCGGTTTCTCAGCAATTCTGGGGGGAGGACAAGGGAGTGCCTTGTCCCTACAGTCAGGATGGGAGGGACCGGGAGGCGGCCTATTTCATCGGGATCTCAATAATAAATTCTGCTCCCTGTCCTGGCGTACTCACACAGCGTAATTTTCCCTTATGATTGTCGGCGATAATTTGATGACTGATATATAATCCTAAGCCGGTGCCGGTACCGACGGGTTTGGTGGTATATAAGTATTCAAAAACTCGGGCCATCACTTCATCACCCATGCCTGGACCGTTATCGGCAATCGAAATCGCCACCTGCTCGCCCTCAATTGGGTAAGTGCGAATGGTGATGATATTCGGCTGATTTTTCATCATTTCGGCCCAATCCCGTCCAACACTGGCCTCATCTAGGGCATCAATAGCATTGGCAATTAAATTCATAAAGACCTGATTGAGTTGTCCCGGATAACAAATCACCGGAGACAATTCTGCATAGTCTTTTTTAACTTCAATAGAGGGTCTGACTTCACTAGATTTTAATCGATGTTTTAAAATCAACAGGGTGCTATCGATGCCATCATGAATATTAAATGGAATTTTGGTGGTTGTGTCAGACCGGGAAAAGGTGCGTAATGAATTACTCAAATAACATATTCGCTCGCTGCCTTCTTTCATGGAGGCAATCACTTCGGGAACGTCATTGACAATGTAATCTAGGTCAATTTCGTGAATTTTCTCAGCAATATCTTCTCCGGGTTCGGGAAACTTCCCTTGATAAGACTGGATCAGTTCGATGAGTCCATTCATATAATCCTCAGCAATTTCAATATTACTGGCAATAAACCCCACGGGGTTATTAATTTCATGGGCGACCCCTGCCACTAATTGACCCAAGGCGGTCATTTTTTCATTTTGGATCATTTGGGTTTGGGCATCCAATAGCTTTTTGTGGTCTTCCCTGAGTTTTTGGACTTGACTTAAGGCTCTATTTATGGTTATTTCTAAATCTTCAAAATCGATGGGTTTAGTCAGAAAGTCAAAAGCCCCGCGATTCATGGCAGTTCTAATATTTTTCATGTCGCTGTAGGCAGACACGACCACGGTTTCGATACTGGAATCGAGTTCGCGGATTTTTTCGAGTAAGGTTAGGCCATTCATTTGGGGCATATTAATATCGGTGATGGTCACCCTAATTTCGGCGTCAGCTTGTAACGCTTCCAGAGCTTCTACCCCATTACCGGCAAATATAAATTCATATTGTTCTGAGCGAATCTGCTTGCGAAATTGCCTTCTAATTAATTTTTCAAAGGAAGGTTCATCATCTACAAATAAAATTTTGGGTGGCATAGCTTACTCCGATTATAGGGATTAGAGGGTGAATTGAAGGGGTTAGTTAGATGGGTTAGTTTGGGGTAAGATGATCATAAATTCGGTATGATCTCCGAGGTGGCTATTGACCTCTAGCTGTCCGCCATGCTGTCCCACGATGGTTTCGTATGTTAGAGATAAACCTAAACCCGTGCCTTCTCCCGTAGGTTTGGTGGTAAAAAAGGGATTAAAGATTTGATCCAGGATGTCCTCGGGAATCCCAGGACCATTATCTCTGATCCGAATTTCTACCCAGGGATCCCTGGCCGGTTCGGTGGGGCGATCGCTGCTTGTACGGGTTTTTACTGTGAGGGTAGGACGATATCCATCGGGATCAGCTTGGTATTTCTCATACAGGGCATAACAGGCGTTATTGACGAGATTCAGAAAGGCGCGGCTCATATCCTGGGGTACAATATAGATCTCACTGATTGCTTTATCATAATCGGTTTCGATCGCAATCGAGAAATTCGGGTCTTTATTCTGGTAACTGTGGGAGGCTAACTCGATGGACTCACTTAAGATCGCATGAAGATTGACCCGCGATCGCTGACCTCGTTCTGCCTGAGATAGCAGCAGCATTCCCTCAACAATTTTTTCTATTCTTTCTCCATGCTGTTTGATATCCACCACGCTATCTTTTAAGTCAGTCAAAGTTTCATTCAGATATTCTACATCTAAGTCTTCTAAATTCTCCCGAGGATTATCCAGTTCTTCTATCAGTTCTTCGGTTAAATCCACGGAAATCGAAGCAAAGTTATTGACGAAGTTGAGGGGATTTCTAATTTCATGAGCAATGCCAGCAGCTAAGGAACCCAAAGAAGCCAATTTCTCCTGGGCAATCATTTGTTTTTGAGCCGCTTTTAACTGTTCCAGGGTAAGTTTAAGCTGTTGATTTTTATCTCTTAACTCCACCGTTCGCTGTTCAACTTTAAGCTCTAAGGTGCGCGAATAATCTTCAATTTGTTTATAGGACAACTGGAGGTTTTCTAAAAGCGTATAACCAATTGTGGTGATCGCTGACCCGATTAACGCTAACAACGGAGGAACCAGGGGAATCCACCAACTGAGCCTAAATGCACTATAAACCGTCACGATTAACACCAAGCAGGCTAGGGAAATCATCACCCCAGTCCGGGGAAAAGAGATATAAGGTAACCCTTTAATATCTCGCCACTGACAGGTAAATCCAGCGCCAACGACCCCCCACAGAAAAATCCACAGCCATTCTAACCCCTCGGAGGCTGTGTGAATGGTTGATTCACCCTCTAGGGCCGCTGCAATCAGATGGCTGGTCAGATTAGCATGAATTTCTATTCCCGCCATCGCTTCCGGAATGCCCGATAAAGTATTACTATAAGGCGTCAAAGAAAAATCTTTCAGACTAATGGCCGTCGAACCAATTAACACGATGCGATCGCGCATTAAATCCGGGGTAATTCGATTTTCTAACACATCCATCAAAGAGATACTATCAAAACTTCGCTGGGGACCGCGATAATTTAACAAAATTTGATAGCCTTCATCGGAGGCGCGGACGTAACCGCCATCATAAGCACTAAAAGGGGAAAATACTGCTTTTCCTAATTCAATCCGAGTCTCATCTTTCATCTGGGGAGCAATCCCTTCTCCCTCCAGATAAATCATGGCTAACTTAAATGCCAAGCTAAAGACGAGTGTTCCCTCTTCATCGCTCAAATATAAAAAACCCCGACGAATTTTATTATCCATATCCCAGGGAAAATCATTGGCACCCACCTGAGCGAGGCCATCCAGAATGGGAGACGGTGCAATCTCCGCTTGCTGTTGATTCCCCACCACTTTGCGAATTCCAATCAAATTCGGAGTGGTCTCAAACACCGTTTTTAATTGTTCAAACCCCTGGTCTACGGGCAGATCCCGATAGATATCTAAGCCGATCACTCTCGGTTTCTGGGCCTTGATTTTCTCTAATAATTCCGCCAGGACATCATCGGGGATCGGCCAGGTTCCCAAAGTAGTCAAATCATTTTCGTTAATTCCAATAATCAAAATTCGGGGGTCCGGGGGCTGCACAGGCCGCAGTTGAAATAATAAATCCAGGGTTGATAATTCCAGTGCCTGCAATAACCCACTCATTCGCAGCAAAATCGCCAATCCCGCTACCGTCGGTGCGAGGATTGACACTTTGCGCCATTCCCAAATTTTTAGCTTAACCTTGGCCCACATAGAATTAAGAATTAAGAATTAAGAATTAAGAACCAAGATAGCCGAGAAGTTGAATTCTCAATTCCTAATTCTTAATTACTACCAGGGACTGCCAATCATTGTAAAGCCCGCCCAATAATAGGGATGTCTTAACTCTCGATTCCCGAGGCGTGAAAGCTCCGGTGGGAGTTCTACGTTTCCGAACGACCCGACCAAGGCCCCATTTTCCAGATGCACGGTCCCGCCAATCATGGCGATTTGTGCTCTCCTCAATGCTTCTGCCTTAATCGGGGCCGATCGCAAGTTTTGGTAAAACTCGCTCATCAGTCCCAATGTCCCCGCATCATTGGCGTACCAAAGACTCGCGACGGCTGATTTGACCCCGGCTTGCACAGCTAATCCAGCAAAGCCAAATTCAGCCTCTAAATCTCCGATCGCCGTGCGACAGGCGGACAACACTAACAATTCTACGGGCGGATCGTTCCATTGTAACTGCTGCATCCGATCCAAGTGTAATTTTTCCCCCCATAACTGGAGGTAGGAGTTATCTCGTTCTCCCGAGTTAAATTGGCCGTGGGTCGCGAGGTGAATGATCCCGAACGGTTCTTGTTGGCGCAGTTCTTTCAATTTAGCCAGGGTGACGGCTTCATTCAGGAAGCCGGTCCCAGGCCATAATTGATTAACTATGGTATTAATTTCCACCGGCACAGCAGGTAACGGATATTGGTCAGAAAATTCTGACAATCCCATCGCTAACACTTCGCTATTTTTCCAGTTGCTATAACGGGCATCGGTTAAATGCAGGCTGGGAATTAAGGTGAGGCTGTATTTTTCGACTAAAAACTGCTCTCCATCATGTAAGGCGGCAATCGGGAGCATCCGCAATCCCGCATCCATACTAAAAATGATCGTCTCAATTCCCAACCGTTTGAGGTCGGGTTCTAAGGGGGCAATGATCCATTGATAGAGTTGCTGGGCCGGGGCTAAATAACTGGTGGTGCGCCGTCTGGCGACATTGCCAATCTCTCCCTGCAAACGCTGCACTTCTTGGAAAAGAACGGCTTGGTTGGCTTCAGGAACACTTTTGTAAATCGGTTTGCCAACGGGAGGGATTAAGACTAAATCTAATTGCTCATTTCGAGAAAAGACATAAATCAGACCGGCATTTTTGCCGGTCAAGTTTTCCATCTCCCGGAGTTTGTTCTGAATGCTTTCAAAGGATAAATAAGGAAGATTAATATTCTGCCCTAAATATTCCTCAAAGTCGTCACTAAAAACGCGATCGCCCATTTCAATCGCCAGTTCTATTTCACCGGAATCTAGCAGGCGATCGATGTCGCTGCGATTGTTCAACTGGAGAATGGCCGGTTGAGTCAAAATATCAGACACAGCCCGTTCATTGCTTTCTTCGAGTCCCGGCGACCCCATAAACCGATCGCCTAGGACAGGTGTCCAAGGATAGCCCGTTTCAGTCAATGAGGGAACATTAATGAGCGCGGGTTCTGCCGGAACTGGCGTGGCGATCGCTGGTTCCGGTAAGCCCCCCGCACCCTGAGTCTCCGGTTCTGCCACTACCGGAATTGGCGCGGGTTCTGCCACCGGAATTGGCGCGGGTTCTGCCACCGGAATTGGCTCGGGTTCTGGTAGAGGAATTGGCGCGGGTTCTGCCACCGGAATTGGCTCGGGTTCTGGTAGAGGAATTGGCGCGGGTTCTGCCACCGGAATTGGCTCGGGTTCTGCCACCGGAATTGGCTCACTGATATCCGGTTCTGGAGAAGTCGGAACAGTGGGTTCAGGGGTTGGGGTTTCCGGTGTACTTGATGGCGAAGGCGCTAATGGCAGGGGGTCGATGTTGGGGGCCGGTTGGATCACCGGGGTAAAAGAGTTGTCCTCCTCGTTCTCATTCGCTGGGGGTGGAGGGGGTTCATTTTCTTCTGGCTCCGGTACGGGTTCAGGTTCTTCCTGATCCGGCAGGGTGACATTTTCAATGTTAAAAGCACCGCTCGTCCCCGTGGCGATATTCTCGGGGAGATCAACGGTAACGTCCCCAGTATAATCGGAATAATCCAGGCGATCGCTTCCTCCGGCACCATCGAGTCTGCCAAAGCGCGCCCCGTCGCGAAAGACAAACGTATCACTGGCACTGCCGCCAGTCAAGTTTTCAATATTTTCAAACCTCATGCCGTTGGGATAGCCGCTGAGAGTGCCGATGCCAGGGCCGGTGAGAGTCCATCTGGTATTTTGGTTGGGACCCGTGAGCGTCTCTCCACCTGCGATCGTTACCGGCGCATTAAAGTCAAATTCATTGTATAATGTGATATTCCCGGTACTATCAGACCTGCCAATGACAATCGAATCAAATCCATTTGTGAGAGCTTCCAACAGGTTGCTGCGTAAGGTCAAGGTGTCATCGGGTTGGTTATTGGCCGTCGGGGCGATCGCCACATTTCTATCTGCGGAACCCGGTTCTATGACCAATCTTCCTCGCCCAGTCGCGGAACTGTTGCCCGTTGCCTCAATCGCATCAGCCCTCACATTGAGATTGTTCGTGTTGATGTTGCCTCGCAAGCGCAGGGTTCCCGTGCTGGCATCCAGGGTAATGGTTCCTGCCGTCTCATTAGAATCCGTGGACAGGTCCTGAGTTGTGATATCTCCGCCATCAGTATTCAGCTCGATTATCCCCCCATCTCCGGATGCCGAAGACGCATCAATTGTTGCATTTCCAGTTTCGATAATGATGTTGCCATCCCCGCCTGCGTTGAGACTAATCTCTCCCCCGGTTCCCTCCCCATCGGAGTTGGCAAGGATCGTGCGGGTCGTAATATCCCCGGTTTCAGTGGTCAGGCGGATTGTCCCCCCATCCCCAGAGGCGGAAGAGGCATCTAAAATCCCGTTGCCTGTACCGATGTCGATCGCCCCAGTTTCTCTCGCATCTAGGGTAATATCTCCCCCCGTCCCCGAACCCGTAGACTGGGAAATTAGCTCACGAGCTTGAATATTGCCATCGCTACTGGTGAGGGAGATATTTCCCCCATCCCCTTCTGCGGAGGTATCGATAGTGGAAACCGTGATATTCGCTCCAAAGATCTCAATATCTCGCCCTTGAGCCCGGATCTGGCTGGATGGATTCATCACAAAAGCGCCGGTTCCTTCGTTGTCAGCATCCGCCCGAAATACAATGGTTTCCCCGGGGATAAATTCGAGGGAAACATTATTGGCAATTTCAATATCATTCGTGGCTTCTAGGATGATATTCCCGCTTTGATTTTGCAGGGTTTCGGCAGAAATGGTAATAGTTTCGTCGGCAAATTCATCGTCGTCACCCGCTAAAATTTCCGGCAGTAAATCCGCGATATTGGATGGATCATCATCATCATTATCCTCATCATTATCCTCATCATTAGAAATGATAATATTTAAGGGGTCGAGGAGCAGGGTTCCGGAAATTCCGTGGGTGGCACTGACATCAACGATGCCCTCAAAAATCAGGTGTTCTTTGCCGGAAACTTCTACAAATCCGCCATTTTGGGAGGGAGCAAAGGGGTTGGACCCGCCTCGGGCGCTAATGTTGCCATAGAATCCGGTGACGCGATCGCTCCAAATAATAGCACGGCCCCCGTTCCCGGTACTCAGGGCATCCACTCGAATGGTCGAATCGGGAGTAATTAAGGTGCGATCGGCACTAGGCAATCGATTTCCGCCTTGGAAATCCCCCCCGAGATAGACTTCGCCTCCGCCATTGCCCCCAGAAGCATCGAGAGTTGAGGCGATCGCCCCAATTTTTTCCCCTAAAATCGTGACGGTTCCCCCAGTTTGCACCCCATCGGCAACGGAAATCTCACCGCTGACAATTGTGGTTCCCGGATCTGGGGACCAGGATAAATTTGAACCCGTTAGGGTAATCGTGCCATCAGGATTCACCACGGCACCTCGGGCGTGTCCCTGAGTGAGATTTCCTTCCGTGAGGAGTTGGGGTAACTGTAGTGGGGAAATTCCCGTTTCGGCCCTAGGGGCGATCGCCTGGAATTCCAGACTTAGCAGCATTCCTTCCTGAGACAAGCGGACGCGATGGGGTCCTGGGACACTGGCGATGGTAATGTTGCCCCCAGGGGCGGTTAAGGTGCCCGTATTCAGGACGGTTCCCCCCATCAGGGTAATATTTTCCCCAAACCCGACGCTCAAATCTCCGGCATTGACAATACTCCCGCCCTGAGATTGAGTAAAATCAAACTGATTGGGGGACCCGGTGAGGCTGTGATAGGAAGAGGTTCCCAATATATCAAAACTCGCTCCCGAGTTAAATCCGAGGGAGTTGGCAGTGGTCGCAAAAAAGGACCCCGTGAGGTTTAACTGAGCGGTAGGACCGAAGAGGATGCCTGCGGGGTTGATTAAGTATAGATTGGAGTGGCTGCCGCTGACTTGTAGCAGACCCTGAATCAGAGAAGGGTTACCCCCGACAACCCGAGTGAAGATATTCTGGATGTCGGGATTCGCCAAAAAGTTAGCGGTTTGACCCGCGTCTAAACCAAAGCGATCGAAACTGTGGAAGAGATTGGCGCCATCACCGGAGGTACTGCCCCCCTGGATATCAATGCGATCGCCATCATGGGTAACTTGGGTCCCGGTTCCATCCACAGCGGGAATTATCGATTGAGTCCTTCCCACTTCTAGGAAAACGCCCCACCAACAAACTACGGCCAATAGGGTGCAAGGGCCCATTACCCATGATGACTTCATGCCATTACTCCTGACTGATTTGAGTCGCATCTACCGCATCGACAAGGGGTTCGGTTGCGAAGTCCCCCAATTCCACAGAATTAAGAAACTCTTGCCACCGGGCAAACAGGACGGTATCCTCGGGATTATCCCGGCGCATTTGAGCCAGAATGTTTAGAGCATCATGCCAAATCCCTTCCCGAGCATAGATCGCAACCCGACTGCTCGGTGTTTTGGCATTTTTGAGTGCTAGGGCGATGGTTTCATCCGGTTCCACTCGTTCGATCCAGCCATCCACGACAATATCCCCAGTGCGATCGCTCGCATCGCAGACCATTTTTAAGTACCAATGATAACTTTTCCCCGGATTAAGGGTTGTCGTATCATCCACAGGTAAACTGTGACTAATAATCCCCCCTTGGGGAATCTGGATTTTGGCTTGATAAACCACATTCTCCTCATTATCCCCCTCGACTAATTCAAACTCTAAGGTTTGGGGGCCTGATGTGGGCACATACCAGTAAAATGTGGGATGCTCCGCCAAAGTCAAGGGCATCGCATCACCTGGCGTTAACGCCGTCAAAGGTTTTTGGCCCGATCGATAGGTTCCACAGCCTCTAGTGCCCCCTTCTGCCGTCCGTTGTGGCGCACCGCGATCAGGAGGATTGAATGATTGACTGAGTAACCACGGACCAGCAGTAGCGGGAGAGAGGGAATCAGGTTCAGTTTGGGCCTTCGCCTGCAAATTCAGGCCCGGACTCATTACCATTCCCAAACATAACGCCACTGAAAATGTGGTAACTTGTTGTAACGATTTGTTCCAAAACATAATACGGAAGCTCCCTTCATCTAATCAAATAATCGCGATCGCCCCTAACACCCACTTCTAACAACCACTTCCCCTAGGGGAAGATTGTCGAGCCTGCTTTAATACGGGTAATAAAAGCCACCCTTTCTGTTATGCCAATAATTATTGGGATCGTCAATACGAAATTTAGAATTTACAACTCAAGATATAGCTAGACTCTGCCCTTTTAACCTAACTGCGGTGTAGATTTCCTACTGATCAGGGTGTAAATTTTCAGACAACCCCTATCTGACTCTGTTCCGGTTTGAAGCTTGGGCATAACTTTCAATCCCTTGGGGGAAAACTTCATCCAGTCAGGGCCTATTCGCCCTCTTTGGGATCCGGGTTAGCGGATCCAGTGAAAGTACAGGGTATCCCTTCTAGTATCGACCCTTCGTTCACTCCCTGGGGTATTAACAAAGTGCCGAATTTTATAAATGATTTGAGACCCACCTCAAGAGACTCAAGGATAATTTCCCCCCTATAAACCCCTTCTTTCATTGTAACTCCCACCATCGACTACTGGCTTCAGTATTTTTACGGATCTAGCTCTGTTCTCCCTTGCGGTTTGAGATGAAAACTCAGCCCAATCAATTCCCTTACAGGTTGATTCACAAAAATACTAAAAGTTTAATAATTTTAGATATAAATATGCTATAATATGGCGAACAAATTAGGCCATGCTGCCCCCCACACCACAGCTCAGAAAGCGCTTCGGTTTACCCGAACAGTTGCCTCATTACCCCGATTCAATTAACAAGATATTAGCCAAACAATGGGCGGCTAATCTAGGCAAATTGTGGTAATTTACCACTCCCTTGGCTCATTCCTTGAATCTAGTCATTCTAGTCAAGATGAATCACGCTATAAAAAGCAAAAGTCATGTCGTTTTATTTTACCGTAATTAGACTAAACTAGACCTTGAAAAGGTTTTTTATTTAATTAAATAATGGTCTGCAAACACCCCAGCAGTTTTTGTCTATCATTGTTTTGATGACTCTTTGACTTGGAGGCATTTTGTCAAGTGTTTGAATGTGTGAAATTCATCTCTTAGCGGTTCGGTGGACTCATCATGTACTTTTCAAAGCCCCTCTCCCGTTCTGGGAGAGGGGTTTGGGGTGAGGGCGTATTCCTTATGGACATGAGAAACGCTACTTGTCTCAAATGTGACGGGGATAGCGACTGAAGAATCACCGGACTGCAAGATTAATGACAAATGCCTCCAAAATAATCACCCTTAATCCATTCTAGCCGAGGCCGGTGTTGCATCATAACAGGATGCCCCAGACGAGAGAACACTAACCATTCAAACACTGTCTCACGACTGAACCTTTGATGGTTTGCCTAAATTTGGGCTAGAAACCTGGTTCCTCACTCGACTCTATGAAAAAGCCCGCTTAAGCGGGCTTTTTGTATATAGTTCAACTGCCGGTTATTCAATGGGTTGGAGGGTGACCTCTACCTCACTTTCCGTTGGGGCCGGTTCGGGGGTGAGTTCTATAGGTTCTGTCTCACTCGGTTCTGATATCACTTCTGGTACAGATTGCGGTTCCGGAACTACGGAGGTGGCAGGTTCGGGTGTGGAACGACGGAAGCGATCGCGCAGTTGATCCCATCGCGATCGCCTCACAGGTTCTTCAGCCGGTTCCACCACTTCCAGTTCCGGTTGGACTTCCTCGGGGACCAGTTCCGCTGATTCTTCCGTGGGTGCTGGGGCCACCGTCTCCGGCATCGGCATAAACTCCTCGGGGACCACTTCTACCGGCATCTCTTCCGGTTCAGGTAGGGGCAGCAGGGACTCAGGTTCCGGTGTCGGTTCCGGTGTAGGTTCCGGTGTGGGTTCCGGTGTGGGTTCCGGTGTGGGTTCAGCTATGGGTTCAGCTATGGGTTCCGGTGTAGGTTCAGCTATGGGTTCTGGAGGTGGGTTATAGGTGGGGTCTACAATAACGATCGCCTTTTCTGCTTTCAGGTCCCCCCGAACTAACCGCGATAGGGTGTCTTTGCCCTTCGGTTGATAGTCGATCGCCTGGACAGTCGTATTAAATTCATTGTTGACCGGATTCCCCTTCTCATCCAGGAATTCCACTTTGACCCAGTTTTTCCCTTTCTTAAATCCTTTCAGATAAATCGGGTCCCAGCGATCAAGGACAAAGCTTTCTCCATTAATCGTCACCCGAATCCGCCAGTCGGCAATTTCATCCGTAGCATTTTCTTGGGCGACGAAGTGCAAGGGCGCATTGGTCAAGTAGAAGTCCAGCATAATCGGTTCCGCACCATAACTGCCTTTGGGACGGCTGTAGGTGAGCAGGGCTTTGGTGGGATCCGGTTGATTGTCTTCGCTGGGGGCAAACAGGTGAAAGGTGGTTTGGGCGTAGGCCCCTTCATTTTTAAAACTTTCATGCCAGGGACGGGAGGCGAAGACTCGGAGGGTGTGGGTCCCTGGTTCGAGGTCCGTTAAGACAATCGGTTCCCTAACGTCATAAATGGCTTGATAGGGATGGTGGTCTAGAAAGAGATGGAGATGGGGTCCCAAACCGAGGTCCTGATTTTTAAATAGGGGCAAATCCCGCACCTGGAGTTGGACGGCAACGGTGGACTCGTCCAAAACTTCCCCGGGTTTGGGGCTTAATATCTGGACTTGGGGTTGATATTGGTCTAAGGCGAGTCGGAGTTTTTGAATTTCTTCGGGGGGAGAAACTTCCGAGATTTGGGCCTCGCTGTCGATGAAGACGGCTTGGGAGGTTTCGAGGTTGGGAGGAGCTTCGATGCGATCGCTACAGGCCCCTAAGCCGAAGAGGAGGATGATGGCGGCGATCGCACAGATTAACGATTTAACAATCGGCGATCGGGAATTTATACCTAACACTTAGCAATTCTCCTATATGAAATCAACTATGAAAACTTGTTAAGTCTTTCCATAAATAAAACCAATGATGGGCCATTTGCCCAAATGAGGAAGATGAAAGGCGATCGCAGCAGTGAAAGCAGACCAGCCGATCCCCGGTTGAAATGCCCTGGAAACCGCTTAAATCCTGACATCCCCTCATCTTGCAATTGTACGCCAGTTCCATCGCCTAGCACCGATGTCAGCCAAGTATTAAGTTATGTTAATTTATGCCAAACCCTCTTGACATTTTCCCAAAACCTTGAAACACAAAGCCAATTGCCCATTAAATTGTGGCTAATTTGAATTATTGTTAAGCAGTGCATTCAGATAACCGAGGTAGCCTTATAATGCACGAACAGAAGCCACTAAGGTTGTCTTGCTCGACGGACCGGCATTTTGCTGGTTTTTTAGAGCGGTTACTACACAAAATCCCGAGTTTGGATTAAACTAACAAACTTAAGAACCCTTAAAAGGTTTTTTAAAAAGTTGTAAGCCACCCAACACTCAACTTTTGTAGTGAACCGTTGCGTCAAAGCAACACCTTGGGTGGAATGTAAATTAGGTCCTTGTCTAGAGAGAGGAGAGTCTCGATGACGATTAGCCCTCCAGAGCGAGAGGCAAAAGTCAAGGTAACGGTGGATAAAGATCCCGTTCCCACCTCATTCGAGAAGTGGGCCAAACCGGGTCACTTTGACCGTACCTTGTCTCGCGGGCCCAAAACCACCACTTGGATTTGGAACCTGCACGCTAATGCTCATGATTTCGATAGTCACACCAGCGATTTAGAAGACGTATCGCGCAAAATTTTTAGCGCACACTTCGGCCACCTGGCTGTCATCTTCATCTGGTTAAGCGGTGCCTATTTCCACGGTGCCAAATTTTCCAACTATGAAGCATGGCTGACCGACCCGACTGGCATTAAACCCAGTGCACAAGTGGTCTGGCCGATCTTCGGACAAGAAATTTTAAACGCCAACGTTGGTGGTGGATTCCACGGCATTCAGATCACCTCTGGTTTATTCCAGTTGTGGCGTGCCTCTGGAATCACCAATGAGTTTCAACTCTACTGCACCGCCATCGGTGGATTGGTGATGGCAGCCTTGATGCTGTTCGCCGGTTGGTTCCATTATCACAAACGCGCTCCGAAACTGGAATGGTTTCAGAACGTAGAGTCGATGATGAACCATCACCTGGCTGGATTACTCGGTCTCGGCTCTTTGGGCTGGGCGGGTCACCAAATTCACGTCTCATTGCCGATCAACAAGCTCCTGGATTCTGGGGTGAATGCGAAAGACATTCCCTTACCCCACGAGTTCATCTTGAACCCGAGCTTGATGACCCAGCTATATCCGAGCGTGGATTGGGGATTCTTCAAAGGAGTAATTCCGTTCTTCACCCTTAACTGGGGCGTTTATAGCGACTTCCTCACCTTCAAAGGTGGCTTGAACCCCGTAACCGGCGGTTTGTGGTTGACGGATACGGCACACCATCACTTGGCGATCGCCGTTCTGTTCATCATCGCAGGCCATATGTACCGGACCAACTGGGGCATCGGTCACAGCATGAAGGAAATTCTGGAAGCCCATAAAGGTCCTTTCACAGGTGAAGGCCACAAGGGTATCTACGAAATCCTGACCACCTCCTGGCACGCGCAACTCGCCATTAACCTCGCAATGATGGGTTCTTTGAGCATCATCGTTGCCCATCATATGTATGCGATGCCTCCGTATCCATACATCGCCACCGACTACCCAACTCAGTTGTCCCTGTTCACCCACCATATGTGGATTGGCGGCTTCCTGATTGTCGGTGCAGGTGCTCACGCATCCATCTTCATGGTGCGCGACTACGATCCAGCCAAGAACGTCAACAACTTGCTCGATCGCGTCCTGCGTCACCGTGATGCCATCATCTCTCACCTGAACTGGGTCTGTATGTTCCTGGGCTTCCATAGCTTCGGGTTGTACGTTCACAACGACACCATGAGAGCGTTTGGTCGTCCCCAAGATATGTTCTCGGACTCGGCCATTCAACTTCAGCCTATCTTTGCCCAATGGGTGCAAAACCTGCACTTCTTGGCTCCCGGTAGCACTGCTCCGAACGCCCTAGCCCCGGCTAGTTTTGCCTTCGGTGGAGATGTGATCGCGGTGGGTGGAAAGGTTGCCATGATGCCGATTACCCTCGGTACCGCAGACTTCCTGATTCACCATATCCACGCTTTCACCATTCACGTTACCGTTTTAATCCTGCTCAAAGGGGTTCTGTTTGCCCGTAACTCTCGTCTGATTCCAGATAAGAGCGAACTCGGCTTCCGCTTCCCTTGCGACGGCCCCGGTCGTGGCGGCACCTGTCAAGTTTCCGGTTGGGACCATGTGTTCCTCGGTCTGTTCTGGATGTACAACTCCCTCTCCATCGTGATTTTCCACTTTAGCTGGAAAATGCAATCCGATGTGTGGGGTGCAGTGTCTCCCGATGGCACCGTCGCTCATATTACCGGCGGTAACTTTGCCCAAGGCTCGATCACCATTAATGGTTGGTTGCGCGACTTCCTGTGGGCGCAAGCCTCTCAGGTGATTCAATCCTACGGAACTGCCTTATCCGCTTACGGTCTGCTGTTCCTCGGTGCTCACTTTGTATGGGCATTCAGCCTGATGTTCCTGTTCAGCGGTCGCGGCTACTGGCAAGAACTGATTGAATCCATCGTCTGGGCACATAACAAACTGAAAGTTGCCCCGGCAATTCAGCCTCGCGCTCTGAGTATCATTCAAGGACGTGCGGTTGGGGTTGCTCACTATCTCTTAGGAGGTATTGTGACGACCTGGGCATTCTTCCTGGCCCGCATTATTGCAGTCTCAGGATGATAGCGAGGAGGAGCTAAAAAAAACATGGCAACAAAATTCCCAAAATTTAGCCAAGACCTCGCGGCAGACCCGACAACTCGTCGGATTTGGTACGGGATTGCAACCGCCCATGACTTTGAAAGCCATGACGGAATGACCGAGGAAAATCTTTACCAAAAGATTTTCGCCTCCCATTTCGGACACCTGGCCATCATCTTCCTCTGGACATCGGGCAACCTGTTCCACGTCGCTTGGCAAGGCAACTTCGAGCAGTGGATTAAAGACCCCTTAAACGTCCGTCCCATCGCTCACGCGATTTGGGACCCCCAATTCGGTGCACCGGCAGTCGATGCCTTCACCCAAGCGGGCGCTTCTAACCCGGTCAACATCGCCTATAGCGGTGTTTACCACTGGTGGTACACCATCGGCATGACCAAGAACTCTGACCTCTACCAAGGTTCCATCTTCTTGTTGGTCTTGGCAGCAGTCATGCTCTTTGCCGGTTGGTTACACCTCCAACCGAAATTCCGTCCTTCCCTGTCTTGGTTCAAAAATGCGGAATCCCGCTTGAACCACCACTTGGCCGGTCTGTTCGGTGTCAGTTCCTTGGCCTGGACGGGTCACCTCGTCCACGTTGCTATCCCCGAATCTCGTGGTGTTCATGTCGGTTGGGATAACTTCCTCTCCGTCAAACCTCACCCGGCTGGGTTAGCACCGTTCTTCACCGGGAACTGGGGTGTGTATGCTCAAAGCCCTGACACAGCCAACCATGTATTTGGCACCGCTCAAGGGTCTGGCACCGCCATCCTCACCTTCTTAGGTGGATTTCATCCTCAAACCGAGTCGTTGTGGTTGACTGATATCGCCCATCACCATTTGGCGATCGCGGTGATTTTCATCATCGCCGGTCATATGTACCGTACCAACTTCGGTATCGGTCACAGCATCAAAGAGATTCTCAACGCCCACAAGCCCCCCTCGGGCAACCTGGGTGAAGGTCACAAAGGTCTCTATGACACTCTCAACAACTCGTTGCACTTCCAGTTAGCCCTCGCCTTGGCTTCCCTCGGTGTGGTCACCTCTCTGGTCGCGCAACATATGTACAGTCTGCCTCCCTACGCCTTCATGGCTCGGGATTACACCACTCAGGCAGCCCTGTACACCCACCACCAGTACATTGCTGGATTCATCATGGTGGGAGCCTTTGCTCACGGCGCGATTTTCTTGGTTCGTGATTACGACCCGGAAGCGAACAAAAATAACGTTCTCTATCGCGTTTTAGAGCATAAGGAAGCGATTATTTCCCACTTAAGCTGGGTCTCGTTGTTCCTCGGATTCCACACTCTGGGTCTGTATGTTCACAACGATGTAGTCGTAGCTTTCGGCACTCCCGAAAAGCAAATCCTGATTGAACCTGTATTCGCGCAATGGATTCAAGCGGCTCACGGAAAAGCTCTTTATGGGTTTGATGTGTTACTGTCCAATCCGGATAGTTTAGCTTCTACGGCATGGCCGAATAATGGGAATGTCTGGTTACCCGGTTGGTTGGATGCGATTAATAGCGGCACCAATTCTCTGTTCTTGACCATTGGTCCTGGGGATTTCTTGGTTCACCATGCGATCGCCTTGGGTCTGCATACGACGACTTTGATTTTGGTCAAGGGTGCGTTGGATGCACGGGGTTCTAAGCTGATGCCGGATAAGAAAGATTTCGGCTATGCGTTCCCTTGTGATGGTCCTGGACGGGGCGGTACTTGCGATATCTCGGCCTGGGATGCGTTCTATCTGTCTATGTTCTGGATGTTGAATACCATTGGTTGGGTAACCTTCTACTGGCACTGGAAGCATCTGGGGATTTGGCAAGGGAACGTGGCTCAGTTCAACGAGTCCTCGACCTACTTAATGGGTTGGTTGCGTGACTATCTGTGGTTGAACTCGGCTCAGTTGATTAACGGGTACAACCCTTATGGCATGAATAATCTGGCAGTTTGGGCTTGGATGTTCTTATTTGGACATTTGGTTTGGGCGACTGGATTCATGTTCCTGATTAGCTGGCGCGGTTACTGGCAAGAACTGATTGAGACTCTGGTTTGGGCGCATGAGCGCACTCCTTTGGCGAATTTGGTTCGTTGGAAGGACAAGCCGGTGGCAATGTCGATTATTCAAGGTCGCTTGATTGGTTTGGCTCACTTTACGGTGGGGTATATCCTGACTTATGCGGCGTTCTTGATTGCTTCGACTGCAAGTAAGTTCGGCTAACCTGCCACAGAAAAGCAAGAATTTGAACAGACTCCCCCCACCCCGATGATGTTGGTAAAGGGGGAGTTTAAATAAAAATCCCCCGCTATGATAGCGGGGGATTTTTTATGCCCGAGGGCGCATTGGTAATGAGGGCCTAAAAAGAGGGGTGAGGAATAGCCGGTCGTTGTTGTCCTCACCGCTCTTTTTTCGGCCCATTGCGATTAATTCAGGGAATGAAGCCTTGAATTAGCTATCGCTTTCAATGTAGATGAACAGCAGACCCATCAACACGGTCGGCATTAACCAGCAAACGACGGGAATCAAAATCCAAGGGAGGTAAGCGGCTGCATAAGCACCTGTCATATCTAATGTCTCCTATTTCAAGTTTTGGGTTGACGAGAGGACGATTAACGACGGTGAGTCGGTTATGTTCCTCTAAAAAGGTTGGACGTTTCAAAAATCAGAGTCTGCTGGTGCAGATGAGCTAATTTTAGGTGACTGGAGGTCACGGTTAAAAACCAGCAAATTAAAGCCCTATCAAGGGACTAAAGGTCTAGTTAGTTAACTAAACCCCGGAAAATGGCATCGACGCCACCCAGATTTTCCAACAGGAAATAGGCGACAAATGCGCCACCCATTGCACCGACGAAGAACCCAGCGGTGAGCTGACTCCAACCCTCAGCGCTTTTCAAGCCAGCGGGGGCTTGGGGATTTTGGCTGGGGTAATCATTATCACCTGTGGCTTGGAACGAGGCAATCCCGTAGACAGACATACAGGCGGTGGCGATTAAAATTAAAGACAGGGCTGAAACTAATCCGCCTAAGTTGGCTGCTTCGGGATAATCGCGCAGGGGACCCAATTTAATCCAGGGGCCAATTAAGAAATAGCCGTGGGCCATGCCAATTTCGATCCCACGGAGAATGGGGGAGAGTCCTTGACGGTAGGCAGGCAGGTTACCAATGAAGGCTTTGGTGAAGGCAGAATCGCTAATCGGGGTGGAGAGGTGACCTACAAAGGGGTCTCCACCGTAAGGCTTCACCATTTCAATATCTCTTGCATCGGCCATATTTGTTTTTCCTCTTGGTGTGACAATCAGTAAAAGAACTTAAGGTCATATTCTAAGCAAGGAGGGGTCGCCTAGTCTCAGAATTAGTGCCTAGCTTTAAAAAACTTCATGAAAAGCGCCTAAATCCCCTGGGGCTGGTAACCACTGATTTTAATTTACCCCGGTTCGGTGATCTTTGCGATCGCGATCCCAGCCTTTATTCTCTGATTAGAGCAGGTTCGGGCTTTAACCTCGGTTTCTGTTAAATTTTGTTAAGAAATTTAACAACTTCCGGGAATAGGCAGAGTTTTTCTACCCCTGCTGAGATTTTGGCATAGGTCCAGGGCGATCGCCCCGGGCCAAAAGGCAGATTTCAGGGGAATCGGGACCGAGGTTCTGGGGGTACAAACCATGAGCAACCGGGGGTTTTTACCCCATTTCTGTTGGTTTTGCACTCAAGAAAGGGTCAAACCCCCGGTTTTTTGTCCGGGAAATCGCCGCCTGTCCCGATGCTTGATCGGGAGTCTAAATCAGAGTGAAAATCCAATTAAGGAGTGGGAGCATCTTGCTCCCTAATAGCAGTAGGGAGCAAGATGCTCCCACTCCTTTGGGGAATTTTCCAATTTATTTAGATTTGTTGGAGGTTTAGTTATGGGAACTCAAATATTGATAAAATTTATCAATTAGACCCCAATTTAAAAGCGATCGCCAGACTCTTTCTAAGTTTAGGGAAGCGATCGCCTTGAATTGGGTTAGGGGTTATTCGGGAAAATCGGGAATAATCCATTTCGGAGGCTGTGTCCGTTTTTTTCTAATGGCTTCTTCGGCGATTTCTATGATTTTATCTAAGGACGTTTCCTCGATAAACTGGGATGTTTGTTCTGCATATTCGCGGTTGGGGCATTTGTCCCCCAATACACAGCCATTCACGCAGGCTACAGCACAGTTAATAGTCTCTGTCACGACAACCTCTTCCTTATGTTCCTCTGAGTTGACATTGACCCCGGACGACTGTATCGGCTTGATGAAAGCAAATCGCAGTCGTCTGTTAAGAATCTAAGTTCTGAATAATTATTGTACCATCACGGGTGAGGGGCATTGATATAGCGGTTCTCATCTCCATAAGGTACAGACCCTCACCCCAAACCCCTCTCCCAGAACGGGAGAGGGGCTTTGAAAAGGACCTCATCAGTCCGGGAACCGCTATATCCTTGGGACGGTGAATGTTAGAAAAGACTGCACTGCCAGGGATCACCGAACAGCGCGATCGCCTGGATTCCCTCCCGGAAGACCCTCGGAATCAATCATCTGGGGTACTCAGGGAACTCCAAAAAATAAAATCTTCTAGGAGAGATCCCCCCAACCCCCCTTAAGAAGGGGGGCTTTTCCAATTCTGCAAAACTTCTAATGCCCCACTTTATTTATGGAAATCCCTCAGACGGAATCCGGTTTTTAAAGGTCTATAAAAACCCGCACCCATGCATGGTGGGGCACTCGCAGACGAAGCCCGTGGTTCGACCCCCCCTTCGACTGGCTCAGGACAGGCTTCGACGTAGCTCAGGACAGGCTTCGACTGGCTCAGGGCAGGTTTTGCTCACCGTGAAGCCCTGCGCGGGCTCAAGAGAAAATCGACTTGAGACAACCGGATACGGTATCAGACGGGTACTCTGGGATTCCCTGAAAACCGGGGGGTTGCGATAGACTATCAGCAAGACTAATCTATCCGCAGAGGTGGTCCCTGGATGTTCGGATTCTCCAGGGGTTGCTCGGGTTGAGTGGGTGCGATCGCCTTCTGCTGAAACCCGCCTTCTCCAGTTCCTGTGGCGGCTGCGATCGCACCGGAGTTAAACCGCGTATTGATGCCCTCAAATCATCAAGATTTTTCAGTCGTTTTAACTCTGGAAATGCCACCCCACCTGTTCCGGATAATCAAGCATTCTAGCTGTGAATTCTAACCCCTATAACCGCTATCTTTTTAACGTTATGGCTGTCACTGTCATGTTCCGGGCTTTAAATCAAACTGTTAAAATTGGCTCTTTATCTTTAATGATTGCTGGACTTTGGGGCTGTACCAATTTGGTTAAGTCGGGAGTTGGCGTCACCGATATCGAGCAGATCCAAAGCAATTGGCAGAATAAAGATACGGTGTATTTAAAAGGCACCGTTGAAAATCGCGCCCCGTTTCTGCAATCGGGGGCTTATCAACTTCAAGATGCCACGGGAGCAATTTGGGTCATGACCGATTCAGCCCTGCCAAATGTAGGGGATCAGATAGTCATGAAAGGTCAGGTGACCTATCAAAGTATTCCCATTGCGGGACAAGAGTTAGGGGAAGTTTACATTAAAGAACTGGAACAACTCGAACGGGAAAGTTCTGCCCAGAGTAATCTTTAAAATTGTTTTAAGACTGACGCAGCTTCTAACATTAAGCCCTAAATAATGTAGAGGCGATTCGCGAATCGCCTCTACATTATCTAGAGTAAATTCTTAAAACCTGCGTCATTCCTTTTTTTGTGCAAAAGAAACCGGTTTTTTTGAAGAAGCCCGGTTTCTTTTTTTTGAAATTAACGTAGAGTCACAAACTCTTCCGCAGTGGAAGGATGAATGCCAATGGTGGCATCAAAGTCTTTTTTAGTCGCCCCCATATTGACAGCAATTGCCAATCCTTGAACGATTTCTGCCGCATCTTTACCGACCATGTGGACGCCTAAAATGCGGTCGGTGGTGTTGTCCACAATTAATTTAATCATCACCTTTTCATCGGCATCGGTGAGACTATAAAACATGGGACGGAATTTGGCGCGATAGATGGTTACATTGTCGCCCACTTTGTCTCGGGCTTCCTCTTCAGTTAAGCCGACTGTGGAGGCTTCTGGCTGGGAAAAGACAGCGGTGGGGATGCCGGTATGGTTAATATGGCGGGGGATATGACCAAAGACGGTATCGGCAAAAGCACGACCTTCAGCGATCGCCACGGGGGTTAAATTCATGCGATCGGTGCAATCTCCCACGGCATAAATATGGGGTTGATTCGTGCAACTATCCGGAGTCACGGCGATCGCACCGAGAAGCACTTCGACCCCAGCCTTCTCTAAGTTTAAGGGGCTTAAATTCGGTTTGCGACCCGTGGCACAGAGTAACGCATCGACGGTGACTGGCTCATTTTCTTCCCCAGCAAACATCAAGTTTAAGCCGTCATCGGTCTTTTCAATCTTCTCTAGAGTTGTCTGAGTTTTGAATTGAATCCCATGTTTAGCCATGCCTTCTTGGATGTTCTGGGCAATATCATCATCGAAGCCATTTAAAATGTAGTCGCGGCGAATAATTTCGGTGACTTCAGCCCCCAACCCATTCATAATCGAAGCAAATTCGACGCCGATATAACCGCCACCCCAAACGGCGAACCGTTTGGGAAATTCGCTGAGATGGAACATTTCGTTGGAGGAGATGGTATGTTCGATGCCCTCAATATCAGGTTTCGCGGGTTTTCCTCCTACTGCAATCAAGATTTTGTCCGCTGTGACTTGGCGATCGCCCACTTGAATGGTATGGGGATCAACAAAAGTTGCCATTTCCTTGATTAACTCAACTCCAGCTTTTTCCAGATTATTAATGTGGATCTGATTCAGGCGCATCACTTCTTTCTGAACCACTTCCACCAGCTTATTCCAATCAAAATTGGGTTCAGCTTTTTCCCAACCGTAACCCACGGCATTTTGATACAGTTTAGAAAATTGGGACGCATACACCATTAATTTTTTGGGAACGCAACCCCGGATGACACAGGTACCTCCCACTAAATCTCCTTCGGCGATCGCCACTTTAGCCCCATAAGAGGCAGCCCGTTTCGATGCCGCTAATCCGCCAGAACCCGCACCTATCACAAATAGGTCATAATCAAAGTTCGTCATCTAAGTCACTCCGTTAATCATCGTTTAATAACAGGGTAATCCCTTTCGCAAGGCGATGGGGAGGATGGGGGTGATGGGGAGGATGGGGGTGATGGGGAAGATGTTTGTAGTAACGACTTCAGTCGTTGCTCTCCAGGGAATGGCTGACGCCATTCCCTGGAGCAATCCGAGGGTCTAGTGCCTGCTGGGGAACTGGTGCGATCGCCTGATATGCGGTGTTACGAAAGCTGTAGCCAAGTAACGCGGAAACGACTGAAGTCGTTACTACGAACATGAAGAAGAGAACCACTGAAGTCGTTACTACGAACATGAAGAAGAGAACGGCTAAGGATTGGGAGAATGGGTCCGTTTGTAGTAACGACTTCAGTCGTTGCTCTCCAGGGAATGGCGTCAGCCATTCCCTGGAGCAATCCGAGGGTCTAGTGCCTGCTGGGGAACTGGTGCGA
>JAABSJ010000037.1 GCA_011390515.1 Oscillatoria sp. | reverse complement strand
TGCGACAAAATCCCTTTCAAACCAATCCAGCAACCGATGCCACCTGTATTAGTTCCCTCTGTCAAGATTCAATTTATGGAGATGGTTCTCGTCTAGCACATCTGATTAGAACTTTAGCCAAACAAGAAAATCGGACCTCTTCAGAGGTAAGTTTAGATTGGTTTCGTCGCTACTTACAAATTTCTTTACAACCGATTCTCTGGTTGTACTTTACCCATGGAATCGCGGTAGAAGCACATCAGCAAAATAGTGTGTTGCAGTTAGCCGATGGATATCCGGAACGGTTTTACTATCGGGACAACCAAGGCTATTATTTCCGTCAGTCTTGTTATGAACATCTCAATCAACTTTTGCCGGGAATTGGGGAGAAAAGTCAAACGGTCTGTGACGATGCCGTAGCCGATGAACGTTTGGCTTATTATTTCTTTCAAAACAATTTGTTTGGCTTGATTAATGGGTTTGGCGTAGCGGGATTAGTGGATGAAAACCTCTTGTTGGCTGAGTTGCGCCAAGTGTTAGAACAGGCAAAAATCATGAATACCAATGGATCGAATATTTTAAAGAATTTATCTCAGCCGAAGTTACGCTGTAAAGCCAATTTGCTAACGCGATTTCATGATATGGATGAGTTAGTCGGTTCTTTGGCAACTCAGTCAGTTTATGTGGGGTTAGATAATCCATTGGTTGCCGGTTTATAGAACGTTCGTAGTGACTCCTTCAGGAGTCATCTTAAGGCAACCCCTGAAGGGGTTACTACAAACGTTCGTAGTGACTCCTTCAGGAGTCATTTTGAGGCAACCCCTGAAGCAGTCACTACAAACGTTCGTAGTGACTGCATGAATAGAAGAATACCGAGAACATGATGGCATCAACACAGTTAGAAAAAAAGCCGGAGTTTGCTTACCAGAAGTATGACTCAACCCTGGATAAAACCATTGCTTTTCGCAAGGTTCAGTTAGGGGAAGATTTACCGCGAATTCATCAGTGGATGAATCAACCTCATGTGATTCCCTTTTGGAATTTAGGGTTAGCGTTGGATAAAATGCAGTTGCATTTGGAACGGGCGATCGCAGATACCCATCAAACGCTTTATATTGGGTATTTGGATGGAGTCCCCATGAGTTATTGGGAGTCCTATTGGACGAAAGACGATATCATTGCCAACTGTTATCAACCCCATCCAGAGGACCAGGGAATTCATTTATTAATTGGAGAACCGGATTATCTAGGGAAAGGCTATGCGTTACCCTTGTTAAAGGCAATGACGGCGTTTCAGTTGCAGCATTTGCCAACTCAAAAAATTGTCACAGAACCGGATATCCGCAATCAAAAAATGATTCATATTTTTGAACGTTGCGGCTTTGAATTTCAGCGGGAAATTGCGTTACCGGATAAACAAGCCGCTTTGATGTTTTGCAGTCGCGATCGCTTTATGGAGAAGTGGGAATCATGATCGAACCCCTTTATGATATTATCGGCGTAGGAATTGGACCGTTTAATTTAGGATTAGCGGCCCTTTTAGCGCCTACGGGAGTTAAATCTCTGTTTTTGGAACAAAAGCCAGCGTTTCAATGGCATTCGGGATTACTCATCGAAGGCTGTACGATTCAAGTGCCTTTTTTGGCGGATTTGGTGACGATGGCAGACCCCACCAGTCCCTATAGTTTTCTCAACTATCTCCAGGCACATTCGCGTCTGTACCATTTCTATTTTTACGAAAATTTTCACATTCCCCGGCAGGAATATAACCACTATTGTCAGTGGGTGGCACAACAGTTAGACTGTTGTCAATTTGGACAGCGAGTGGAAGGGATTACTTGGGAAAATACGGGGACTGAAAGTTATTACCAGGTGCAAGTAAGGCAGGTTGAAACCGGGGCTATTTTAACCTACAATACGCGGCATTTAGTCTTAGGGGTGGGAAGTATTCCCCAAGTTCCCTCCTGTTTTAGAACAGTTCATTCGGAGAAAATCTTTCATTCTGCCGAGTTTCTGCACAAGCGCGATCGCTGCTGGGAATCTCAATCTATTACCGTGATTGGTTCAGGACAAAGTGCAGGGGAAGTGTTTTATGAACTGTTGCAGGAACAGCCGAGTTATGGCTATCACCTGGAATGGCACACGCGATCGCCTGGATTCTTGCCGATGGAATATTCCAAGCTGGGGTTAGAGCATTTTTCCCCAGATTATACCCATTATTTCTATGCCTTATCCCCGCAAAAACGGGATCTGGTTCTATCTCAGCAAAACTTGCTTTATAAAGGCATTAGTGCTAAAACCATTGCCGATATTTACGATTTGCTGTATGAACGTTCGGTTTGTGGCAATCAACCGGATGTTAAGCTACTCTCCCTGGTGGAAGTGAAGGAAGTGGAATCTGTAGGCGATCGCTTTATTTTGGGATACCGACATCGCCAACAAGAAACTCGCCTTACCCATGAAACCGACTGCATTATTCTGGCGACAGGGTATCACCATGAGATTCCCAACTGTATTGAAGGAATTCGGGATTTGATTCGTTGGGATGACAAGAATCGCTATAGGGTAAACCTGGATTATCGACTGGCATTAACCCAAGATATTCCCAATCAAATTTTTGTGCAAAATGGCGAATTGCACAGTCATGGGGTAGGTGCACCGGATTTAGGATTAGGTTGTTATCGCAACTCGGTGATTATTAATACCCTTCTCGGGGAAAGCATTTATCGAGTCGATCGCCGCAATGTCTTTCAGCAGTTTGGTGTCGCTTGATGAAACCTGAGAAATCCCTGGGATTTAGCGCCCTCTTTTTATGTGTATTCCTCGCAATTTTTTCCGAGGTTTTACTCTCGCCCTTCTATCCCCAATTTTTCAGTAAAGTATTTGGGGTGGAGGATTTAGCCTATACCGGCTTTTACATCTTTGTCTGTCGGCTAACCGTGGTCATCTGTGCGCCCGCATGGGGATTTTTAGCCCGCTTTTGGGAGGTTAAATATCTCCTCTATGCTGGGCAAGTGGGGGCATCGGTGATGACAGCATTGATGGCAACCAGTACCAATGCAAATCAGTTTCTTGCCTACACCATTTGTTTGCTGCTGTTCAAAAGTTCTTACCTGTTAGTCTATCCCTTAATCATTCAATTGGCAGGGAAAGAACGGCAATCTGCTATAGCAGGAACCTATCAAGCGGTATTTCATGGTGCCATTGTTGCTGGAACGATCGCCGGGGCTTGGATGGTGAATTTAGAAGCACCTTTGCGGCTATTTTATGGGGTCGCCGCAGCGGATTTATTCCAATTCTGTCTCTGTTTATTCATCCTGAGAAAGGTATCCACTCGCCAGCGGGAAAAATCCGAAACAGCAACAGGCGCAATTGGCAATCAATGGGGGTTTATGCTTGCCATTGGCTTGGTGATTTTAACCTTTCAACTTGCCAATAATTTAGTGCGTCCTTTTTTCACCGCTTATGTCACCCAAGCCGACAACTTTAATGTAGATTTGGTGACAAGTAGCTATCTATTTATGATTCCCAGCGTGATGGCGATCGCGGCTTTACCTTACATCCGCAAATTTTGTAAATCTGAACGTCTGAGTTCGATTTATTTAATAGGAATTGCCGTATTAGCCGTGACCCTCTTCCTCCAAGGGTGGACCAATTCTCTGGGAATTGTTGTACTTGCCAGAATCGTTTATGGCTTTTGTTTAGCCGTGACTCAGGCAACTTTAGAACTGAGATTATTTGGCAATAGTAGCAGCGATCGCCTGCATTTTAACTATAGTCTTGCCATGTCTTTTGCCAATTTGGGTCATTTGTCTGCGCCCTTGCTGGCATCTTGGGTGGTGAGTAGCTTTAGTTTAGCCGCCCCCCTGTGGGTGGCAGCAGCAATTTGTCTGGCAAATTTAGCCTTTGCCAAATGGACAATTTTCGCCGGATTCCCTCGCCCGATTCCGGTGGAAATACCGGGTAAATGATTGAATTTAAGGAAGTAAAACAATGGAAAATTTAGCAACTCTCAACCAAGCCTTACAACCACAACGCTGGCAAAAAGTTAGTGGAAAGCTACTGGCAAAAATGCTGTCAGAGTTCATGTATGAGGAAATTATCCAACCGGAACTCATCGAACAAATCAGCGATACAGAAGCCCAATATAAACTGTCTCTGCCAGAAGGAATTGCCTATCAGTTTGAAGCCAAACAACGGTTATTTGATAGCTATCGGGTCAAGGTTGAATCCATTCAACGGTGGAATGGGACAGCATGGGAAGTGACGACGAATCCCTTCCAATTTGTTCTCGATTCTCATACCGCTGTGGGAATGACGGCACAAACTGCCGGACATTTGATTAAAGAATTCAGCAATACTTTACTGGCAGATGCTCATCTGGATGCCCGGAAAGAAGCTGAACCAATCGACTTACTGGAGTTAACTTATGCCCAGTTAGAAGGGGAAATGGAAGGACATCCTTGGATTACATTTAACAAGGGACGCATCGGGTTTGGGTATGATGATTATCTCGCCCATGCCCCCGAAAGCAAGCAACCGATTCATCTGACTTGGATTGCGCTATTCAAAGAACGGGCGCAATTTAATGCAGTAGAAACCCTCAATTATCAAACCCTGATTCAGGAAGAATTAGGACAAGCAACCATTGCAGAATTTCAGAAGATTCTAAAAACTCATTCAGTCAATCCCGATGAGTATTTTTTCATGCCGGTTCATGATTGGCAGTGGAATAATATCGTAGTCTCCCTGTATGCAGAAGAAATTGCCACCGGGGGGATTATCTTTCTGGGAAAAAGTCCCGACTGCTATTTACCTCAACAGTCAATCCGCACCTTTGTCAATATTAGCAATACCCAAAAACGTCACGTTAAATTACCCCTGAGTATTTTCAATACTTTAGTCTATCGGGGACTGCCAGGAGAACGAACAGCGATTGCGCCAAAAGTCACGGAATTGGTCAAATCCATCTGCGATCGCGACTCGTTTCTATCGGAAGAATGCCGGATGATTCTCCCGGGAGAAGTTGCCAGCATCAACTACGATCGCTGTTACTATACGGAACTTCAGGGGGCACCTTATCAGTATAAAGAAATGCTGGGCTGTCTCTGGCGGGAAAGTGTGCTTTCCTATTGCGAACCCGAAGAAAAACCAATTACTTTAGCCGCATTGGTTCATATCGATGGCAATGGAAAACCCTTTATTTCCCAACTGATTGAAAAATCAGGATTGACAGTGGAAGCATGGCTGGAACAGCTATTTAATGTTATTTTACCTCCACTGCTGCATTATCTATATCGGTATGGGGTGGTGTTTTCTCCTCATGGGGAAAACACGATTTTGGTCCTCAAAAATCATCTGCCGCATCGTTTGGCAATGAAAGATTTTGTAGATGATGTCAACATCAGTCGTCATCCTCTGCCGGAATTAGATATCATTTCCCCTGAATTACGGGCAGTGTTACTTACCGAACCCCCGGAAGGACTTTGCCAGTTTATTTTTGCCGGATTGTTCATTTGCCATCATCGCTATTTATCCGATATTGTGGAAACGTATCATAACTATCCGGAACGCGCTTTTTGGAAACAAGTGCGTCAAGCTATTTTGACTTATCAACATCGCTTCCCGGAATTGCAAGAACGATTTGAGTTGTTCAATCTGCTTGCGCCGAAGTTTACCAAACTGTGTTTAAATCGGAATCGGTTAATTACTTATGGATATGCCGACGATGGCGATCGCCCTCATGCTTCTGCTTTCGGAACTGTCACCAATGCCTTATATGAAGTAGCGGAGGACCCGGTGAAAATAGGGTTTTAAAAAAAGCAGCCGACACCCTCAAGGGTGCGGCTATAGGGACAAAGCCCGCCTGCGCGGGCTAAATTCAAGATAAATTCGAGAAAAAATGATACAAAGCCAGAGTACAATTAGCCAAATAATTGATAACACAAGGAGGAATCATCTTGGTTGCCATTAATGCCCGCAACCTGAACATTAGTTACGGCGATCGCCCGATTGTTCCCAATCTTTCCCTCTCCCTGGAAACAGGAAAGGTGACGGCTTTAATTGGACCGAATGGATCGGGCAAAAGCACCGTATTACGCACCCTGGCGCGACTTTTAAAGCCGCAGCAGGGTGCAATTTATCTGCATGGGCGAGATATTGCGACAATGCCGACTCGGACGATCGCCCGTCAGTTGGCGATGCTGCCACAGTCCCCGGATATCCCGGCTGGAATTACAGTGTGGGAGGCGATCGCTTATGGGCGATATCCCCATCGATCGCTGTTGGGGGGACTGTCTCACAACGATTTGGCGGCGATGGATTGGGCATTAAGTGTAACGGGACTCACTTCCTTACGCGATCGCCTGATGGATACCCTCTCTGGAGGCGAACGTCAACGGGCTTGGATTGCGATGGCATTAGCCCAAGAAACTCAGGTTTTACTATTAGATGAACCGACCACATTTTTAGATATTCGCCATCAAATTGATATTCTAGCATTAGTTAGAACACTCAATCGGGAACGGAAAATAACCGTCGGTTGGGTGTTACATGATTTGAACCAAGCTGCTGCCTATAGCGATCATATTTTGATGTTGCGTTCCGGTGAACTGATTGCCAGTGGTCCTCCGGCAGAAGTGATGACCCCGGAGAATATTTTGGCCGGATTTGGAGTGGAAATGATGGTGATTCCCCATCCGGTAACGGGAACTCCGACTTGCTTTCCGTCGGAATTGGGAATTTTAGAACAGATGGAGGATGTTAAATCATGACAGGGGTTTTATTAGCAGTTTTTTTAATTTTTTCAGGGGTTAGATCCCCCCAACCCCCCTTAAGAAGGGGGGCTTTAGAGTTTTTTGAGTTGGGGAGAAAACCTGCAATCAATTCCCCCCCCTTCTTAAGGGGGGGTCAGGGGGGGATCCTCCGGTTACTTGCGGCAGTTATTCGCTTTATTCTTTATTTTTTTCTGGGTTTGGCAGTGGTTTCCTGTACCAATGGCATCCCTTCTCAAACTGAGGTGAATTCTTCTTTAGAATTTGCAGAACCTCCCACGCGAATTGTGGCATTGGAATGGGTTTATGTGGAAGATTTGTTAGCTTTGGGAATTCAGCCGGTGGGGGTGGCGGATATCGCCGGTTATAACGAATTTGTGCAAATTGAACCCCAACTGGCGGATACAGTAGTGGATGTGGGAACGCGGCAGGAACCGAGTTTGGAAGCGATCGCCCAATTGGAACCGGATTTGATTATTGGGGTGAAGTTGCGCCATGAGGCAATTGAGGATACTCTCTCTGCGATCGCGCCAACTTTATTATTTGACCCCTATCCCGCCCCAGAAACGGGGATTCGTCAATTGGATGAAATGAAACAAACCTTTCTCAAGATTGCCGAAGTGGTGAATGCCAAAGCCAAAGGCGAAGAAGTCTTACAGGAAATGCAAGCAAAATTTGAGGCTGCCGCCCAACAGCTACAGGGGAAAAAAATCGCCCAAAATCCATTTATTCTCGGTCAATTCGTCCCCGGTGCTCCGCAAATTCGTTTATTTAATGATAACGCAATGGCGGTGCAAATTTTGCAAGAATTGGGCTTAACCAATGCTTGGCAAGGGGCTGTAGATCCATTTGGGTTTAACACCGTTTGGATTGAGTCTTTGCCTCCGGTAGAAAATGCCAATTTTTTCTATATTGCCGAAGAGAAGAATCCCTATTTCCAGCAGTTACAACAAAATCAAATATGGAAAAATTTAGCATTCGTCAAAGAGAGTCGTTTGTACTCTATTGGTAGCGATACTTGGATATTTGGCGGTCCGCTTTCAGCGGAGGTATTTGTGGAGAAAGTATTGCAGGCAAATAGGCTTGAATCCGCACCCTGAAGGGTGGGGCTATACGGACGAAGCCCGCCTGCGCGGGCTGGTAGAGAAAAATAACTTTTGACAATCGGATTTGGAATTAATTATAGAATAGTGTTTAAGATTTTTGGGTCTAAATTATCTCCACTTGCTTCTCGACAGTTGACTTCCGCAGTGCTGATTTTGCTGGGGGGATTGTTGCTGCTGGTGATGTTGCTATTTATGCATATCATTCAGGGACAAACTGATATTAATATTGGGACAACCATTAATGCTATTGTTGCCCCCAATGAGGATCTCGCCGCCCATAATATTGTGCGATTGATGCGCTTGCCTCGGGCGGCGATCGCAGTCATTACCGGGGCTGCTTGGGGAATTGCTGGGGCATTGCTACAAACGGTTACACGCAATCCCCTCGCCTCTTCCTCCACTCTAGGGATTAATGCGGGCGCTTATTTTGCGGTGGCAGCGACGGGAATTTTTGCGCCGGACTTGTTCGCCCGATCGCCGGTTTTAGTGGCACTCACTGGGGGATTGTTGGCTGCGGGATTAACCTACGCCATTGCTGCCGGAGTTCAGGTTTCTCCCATTCGTCTCACCCTCTCTGGGGTTGCCGTTTCCCTCGCCCTGGCTTCGTTTACAGCACTCTTGCAAGTCTTTTATGAAAATCAAACCACCGGATTATTCTTCTGGGGGGCCGGTTCGTTACTACAAACCGACTGGAGTAATAGCGCTTACGCCTTTCCTCGAGTGGCGATCGCTGCTGGGTTAGCCCTCTTGATGTCACACTCTCTCGATGTGCTACTCCTCGGCGATGACATGGCGCGATCGCTGGGACAACGAGTGCAACTCACCCGCTTATCTGCAACGGCGATCGCTGTCTTCCTGGCAGCAGTTGCGGTGAGTGTGGTAGGACCCATCGGATTTATCGGATTAGTCGCCCCCCATTTAGTGCGATTAATGGGATGTCGCCCTCACGCCCTCTTGCTGCCCGGTTCAGCTATTTGGGGCGCGGTGGTCCTCGTCGCTGCGGATATTTTCGCCCAAAGTGTGAAAACCAATTTAAGCGAAATTCCCGTAGGCACTGTTATCCCCCTTGTCGGTGCACCGTTTTTAATTGGATTAGTCCGCAAAACTGCCAATTTGGATGGAGGCAAAGGCAGAACCGCTCTCACTTCCAGTCATCGCCCTTCCCGTCGCTTCTCTTATCCGTTGTTACTGGGCACTGCAATTGTCGCCCTGGCAGTCGCCTTGATTGCTGGATTAGTCTGGGGCGGAATTACCTTAAACCTCTCCGAAATCCTGGCAACCTTCCTCGGAGGCGGAACTACCCTCTCACAAAAAGTTATCTTTAATCTCCGCTTACCTCGTCTGCTGGTAGCAATCTTTGCCGGGGCGTCCCTGGCGGTGAGTGGGTTGCTGTTGCAAGGGGTGGTGAGAAATGCGATCGCCGGTCCCGAAATCGTCGGGATTACCTCGGGCGCAGGATTAGGGGCGATGTGCGTCCTGATTTTACTGCCGAATCCCCCCGTAGAAGCGGTGGCGATCGCGGCGTTTGTTGGGGCTTTTGTTGCCTTTGCTGCCGTCTGTCTCCTGGCATGGCGCGATGGACTTTCCCCGGCAAGTTTAGCCCTCGTTGGAATTGCCGTTTCTGCCTTCTGTAGTTCCGGCATCAACCTGTTAGTTGTCATGGCTAAATTGCGCGTCGCCCAAGCCCTAGTCTGGCTGTCTGGTAGCACTTACGCCCGGGAATGGGTGGATTTATGGCGTTTAATTGCATGGCCCTTGGTTCTCCTACCCATCGCTTGGATTTTCTCACGTTGGCTAGATATAATGGCCCTCGGGGATGATGTACCCCGATTGGTGGGAATTCCCCTGCAAAAAGCCCGAGGCATCTTACTGGCGATCGCTGTTGCCTTAGCTGCCGCAGCGGTTTCCACCGTGGGAACCCTTAGTTTTGTGGGATTAATTGCCCCCCATGCCGCCCGGATTTTGGTTGGTACAAATCATCGAAAATTAGTGCCATTTGCCGCAATTCTAGGCGCGCTTTTAGTCGCCATTTCTGATACCCTGGGCCGAGTGCTATTAGCCCCGAAAGAGATTCCCGCTGGGTTAGTCGTGGCGGCGATCGGCACTCCTTATTTTCTGTGGTTGCTGTGGCAAACCCGGGGGAAAATGGCTTGAACTCACTCTTCTTGTATCTATATGTTGTATTTATATCTCGTCTCTGAATCCAGGCATTTTCCAAGGTCCAGTTCTTTTTTAAGAAAGTTTAGTAAAAGATGACCGACTTATTGCTAATGAATTTTCTGGAGCCAGGGAAGATTTGACCTCAACTTAGGGACTGTCCTCCCGTGGTCATTGAAGGCTTAAAGTCTTGAATCCTTTGCCAGACAATGATTTTAAGCCCTAAAGCTAGGCATCAATCCCCGGGCTTGACAAATTAACCCCCGGGTTTTATAGACCCAGTGGGGTTACTTTTGCTCTCAACTGAATTTAATAGGATTAAAATTTTTATTCGGCTATTGCTAATTACTTTCAATAGTGGTAAAAACTTAAAGGGTGTTACTCCGGCATTTTTTGGGTGTTGGAGAAACAGGACAGCGCGATCGCGCCCCTGTTGTCCACACCTTTGTTCTGAGGAGATCTAGCAGGCATGACTTTTTCTACCGTTTCTGCGGCACAGCGAGAACAACAAGAGGAGCAAATCAAGACCCTGATTGGCTGGACCTTGATGGGTTCAGCCGTGGTGCATTTGGTTTTCTTGCCATTGATGGCGAACTGGATGATGACGGCATCCCCCGAGGCGATCGAGGAACCCATTGAGTTTATCGTTCTTGATGAACCCGAACCCGAACCCGAACCGGAGGAGGACCCGCCACCGCCAGAACCGGAAGCATTAGCAATCCCAGAACCGGAACCGGAACCGGAACCCCTGCCGGAACCCGAACCCCTGCCGGAACCCGAAATGGTCGAACCCGAACCCCTGCCAGAACCGGAACCCTTGCCGGAACCCGAACCCCTGCCGGAACCCGAAATGGTCGAACCGGAACCTTTCCTGCAAGAACAACCCACCGCAGTCCCCGAACCCTTCATGCCGGAACCGACGCCGGAACCTGCACCCTTAATACCCCAGGAAGCACCTTCTCTGTCCGCCCCAGCACCCCTGGATCCGGTGGAAAGTCCGCCGATCGCCCAGGAACCGGAGACCCAAAATTTAGAACCCCAACCTCAGTTAAATCCGGTAGGCAGACTACCAGATCCTCCGGTGGTGAGTACGGGCCCGCAAACGCAGGGTCCCGAATCCGACTGGATGAACGACTTTAACTCCGCGAATCAACCGATCGCCTTGGAGGACCAAGAAGTTGCCTCATCGAATCCATTTAATGAAAATATCCGGTCCCTCAATGAACCTTTAAACGAACCGCAATCCCTGGAACCCCCAGTCACCGGCAGTTTACCCGAAACTCCTGGGGAAGAGTTTCTCACCGAAGTTCCCAACTCAGACGCGACTCCTCCGGTAGAGGAACTTAACCCCACCGGGCGATCGCCTTGGAATGACAACATGAATGACACCCCCGAGGAACCCTTCAACCCAAATATCCAACCCACACCCAGCAGTCCCGTCATCAACCCCATCCCCGACAATACCGGCAATCCCGACTTGTTCTCACAACTAGAACCGAACAATCCTGCACCGAGAATAGAGGACAATCAGAACAGCACTCCTTCCAATTGGAATAGTAACAGTGATTTGGGACTCGATGAACCCTTCAACCCCAATGCCAATAGTGCACCACCGCGTATTGCCGAATCTCCTGCCATCAACCCCAACCCCGGGAGTGGTGAGACGGGTTCTGACTTCTTGAATGATTTAGAAACCCCTGCCAACCCCTACTCTAGCGGGACAAATACCTCCGCAACTACCCCCTCCACCGGGACGGGAAACAGTGATTATGATCCCGCATCCGAACCCTTTGGCGGCAACATCGGGCCGATGGATCCGGGCCGGAATTCCGGATCTCCTGCGGGTTCGCCCAACGGTTCCGAAAACGGGTCCGGATCCGTGGAATGCCGTCGCTGCGGGAAACCCAGCTATCCGAGAATTGCCCGAGACGCCGGATGGGAAGGGGTAGTCTTACTGAGTGTGGATATCGACCCCTCGGGTAACGTAATTGACGTCAGAGTAGCAGAGTCTAGTGGTCATACGGCCCTGGATGACTCAGCGCAGGACAAGATTAGAAGTTGGAAATTTGAGCCGTCGGAGAATGGTCAGCAGAATAGACTTGTGAGAATTCCATTCCGCCTAGAGGATTCATAAATGATGGGGTGCGGTGGGTAATCCATCTGATTTCACTGCAACCGGCAACCCCAACCCCTAACTTAATGTTGTTTACCCTGAAAATCTATGCTTCGTTCTATCCACTCAGTCGGAATTCCCTTGTCCATCGCCCTCGCCTTGACGCTTCCTTGGCCTGCGATCGCCGGTGTGGTCACCTTACCCGATGGCGGTCGTTGTGAGGGAGAACTGCAAGAGGGCAAACTCAGCGGTCCCGCAGTCTGTACTTATGCCAATGGCGATCGCTATGAGGGAGAGTTTACAGAAGGCCAACCTCATGGCCGAGGCGTTTATACCTTTGCCGATAATAGTCGGTATGAAGGGGAATTTAGTAATGGTCAATTTAATGGAACCGGAGTTCGGGAATTTGCCAATGGCAACCGCTACGAAGGGGCATTTAAAGATGGCAAATTTCACGGCAACGGGTTTTTTACTTCAGCCAACGGCATCCGATTCGAGGGAGACTTTGTAGAAGGGGCTCCTGCCGGTAACGGCACTTTTGTATTTTCCAATGGCAACCGCTGCACTGGAACCGTTCTCGATGGTAAACTCAACGGTCAAGGGGCTTGTGAATATGCTAATGGCAATCGTTATCAAGGGGAATTGGTGAATAGTCAACCCCAGGGGACGGGCATTTATACCTTTGCCGATGGCGGACGGTACGAGGGCGAATTTACCGAAGGCCAATTAAATGGTCAAGGGGTGCGGGAGTATAGTAATGGCGATCGCTATGAAGGACAGTTTGTCAATGGCAAACCCGAGGGCCGGGGAATTTTCGCCTTTGCCGATCGCAGTCGCTATGAAGGGGAATTTAGGGACGGTCAATTTAATGGGGAGGGAGTCCGGGAATTTACCAATGGCAACCGTTATCAAGGGCCGTTTGTCAATGGCAAACCCCAAGGACGCGGAACCCTAACCTTTCAGAATGGGAATCAGTATGAAGGGGAATTTGTCGATGGCAGATTTAGTGGGGAAGGAGTGTTTACCTTTGCCAACGGCAACCGCTATTCTGGCGCATTTCGGGATGGTCAGTTTAGCGGACAAGGCACCTACAGTTTTGCCAATGGCGATCGCTGTGAAGGGGAATTTGCCGATGGGAAATTTCACGGCACCGGAAGTTGCACCTACGCCAACGGCGATCGCTATCAAGGCCAATTTTCCGAAGGTGAAAAACACGGAACCGGCATCTATATTTATGCCGACGGCACCCGCATCGAGGGCAGTTGGCAAAACGGGGAACTGAGAAATTAGAGCTAAAACCCGCACCCTCAAGGGTGGGGCTATACAGACGAAGCCCGCCTGCGCGGGCTAATAGAGAAAACTGACTTGAGACAACCGGATTTGGGATCAAAAGTCGTTTTTATAAACTAGCCTGCGGAGGCAGGCTTCGTTCGTGTAGCCCCACCCTTCAGGGTGTGGGTTTTCTAACAAATAGGTTGATTGCCCGGATTAACCGCATGAATGTCTTCAGTCCCAGATTCGGGCCACGATCGCCGATAAGATGCCTCTTCCGGTTTACCCCATCCCAGTTGTAGGAGAATTTCCAGGAAGTCGGATTTTTCCCATTTAAACAGGGTCGCCCATTCGGTTTTCAGGGCGATCGCCTCCACATCTGCTTTAGAAATTTGGCGATCGTTCAACCCATTATTTACCCTAAGATACAAATCCATTCCCTCGGTGACTTCTAACCAAAACGACAACAGCGCAGGTTTCGCCGCCTTCAGAGTCTCCAGGTCCTCCGGCAGTGCAATCAACTGATCATGGAGTTGGGGATAGGAGAGGGTTTTGCCTTTTAGAGTAATTTCATGGGAAATCAGACCCGACACCTGGTGCGATCGCTGATAATCATGCACGGCTGCCTTAAAATCTTGATAAGCCGTAAACTTTTGCAGACCTTCGGGCTTGAGGAACTGGTCAACCACTGGCAGCCCGATCGCCGGAGTCGCCGACAAATTCAAACGCTCTCCTCTGAGGCAAGCGCGGCGCTCCTGTTCTAAAATTTCGATTAACTCCTGCGTACTGTAGACCTTCGCCATCAGAACACCATCGGGTTGGACTTTACCGATAGTGTAACCTGGGTCAGGTACTCCAGGGGTGGGATAAGCTACCCAAATTCGGGGTAAATCTGGCGAGGCGATCGCTCCATAGCTGGGACCCCTCGCCCATCCAGTTTCAATTAGGGTATTCCAACAAATAAATCATCCAAATTCAATGGTTAAGGACCGAACAATAATCTTATAGCCCGCGCAGGCGGGCTTCGTCCGTGTAGCCCCACCCTTGAGGGTGCGGGGTTTTTGGATATTTTATTTTATGGAGTTCCCTTAACCCGTTCTACCGTACCTTGCCATCAGTTCCACTGCCCCTAAAATATGACCTTCCATTCCCGATTTCACATCCGCTTTGCTGGCCCCCGGTTCCAGACTCAGCAGTGTATCTAAGGCATACAGTTTGAAAAAATAGCGATGGGTTCCCTCCTCGGGACAAGGCGCACTATATCCTAAAGTGCCAAAATCATTTTTTCCCTGGACTCCGCCTCGTTCCAGTCTCGGTTCATTCGGCACTCCGTGAGGCAGGTGACGAATATTCGCCGGAATATCATAAGCCAGCCAGTGGGTCAAGCTGCGCGTAGCCACATCCGGATCCTCCATAATCAGCACAAAACTAATGGTCCCAGGCGGGGGGGAGTCCCAACTCAGGGGCGGAGAAGTCTTTTCACCATCGCAGGTATGTTCAAACGGAAGGGTATTCCCAATGAAAAAAGCAGGACTCTTAAATTCCATGACATTAATGCAGTTTACGGTTAACTCAGTGCGATTGGTGTGTTTATCAATCGTTCTATTTTAACGGTTTCAGGGTTCTATAGCAGTCCTAAATGATTTGTAACATTTTTAGCTCCCCTCTCCCGTTCTGGGAGAGGGGTTGGGGGCCGCCGACGTCTTCCACAACTGATTTAGGATTGCTATATAGCTTCTATCGTGCCTCAAAATCATTCAGAACAGTTTCCCGACTCAACAGCGACGCATCCCCTGAACCACCCGCCCACTTAGTTTTACATCCTGATCCGCCTCGGTTTCCCCAAAGATCTAACTTCCGATAGAGAGCCAGTATATTCTTCAGTTAGAGATTCCTGACAATGGGTTTGAGTTATCATTACTATCATGACTCAACAAGGTACTCAATAGAGCGTTCTTCGTACCCGAACCGAAAATGTCAGCTAAATCAAGCAGACAATTTCCGCCCGGATAGAAAAAGAAGTCTTCTAAAACGTCTTCCCTTCCTTGGAACCCTGTCACTTTTAAGCCAGCCCACTCCGAGGAGTAAAAACGGACAACGAGTGGTTTGCGTTATTTTAAAAAAAGAGAGAACTTTAATGGCTAATTCGATTGAATTTAAGTTATTTGCACCCTATAATAAAGGGGCCGCACTCATCGGTTCTTTTTCCGACTGGGAAGAGGTTCCGATGGAAAAAGACGACCAGGGTTATTTTCGCACTTCAGTCACCCTCGAAGATGGGGTTTATGAGTATAAATTTCGAGTGCAGACCAAAACCGAATATTTAGACCCGGATTCCTGGGTTTATGTGATCGACCCTTATGCCAAGGAAGTTGATAAAAATGGGCAAAATGGAATTGTCCGCATTAAAGACGGCGAACCCATCGTGGATACTTATGTCTGGAACCATGATCACGTTCCCTTACCGAGTAATGGGGAGTTGGTCATCTATGAAATGCTGCTGGGTAACTTTTGTGGGCAAAAAGAAGACCTAGATAGAGGCGGTTTTAAATCCACTATTGAAAAATTAGATTATTTAGCAGACTTAGGGATTAATGCCATTGAATTAATGCCCGTCATGGCAGGAGACCAAGGTTGGGGTTATCAGGTCACTCACTATTTTGCCCCCGCCCCTCATTACGGTTCCTCTGACGAATTGAAGCGCCTGATTGATGAATGTCACGCCCGAGGAATTCGGGTGATTATGGACATGGTATTTAATCATTCCAATGATGATTGCCCCTTATTAAAAATAGACCGGGATTACTGGTACTATCACTATAAGCATTATCCCGATGATGATAACAATTGGTGGGGTCCCGAATTTAATTACGACCATCATGATTCTAACTTAGATATTCGTCCCGCCTGGTCCTTTACCGGGGATGTCGTCCGCTACTGGATTCAAGAATATCACATTGATGGAATGCGCTATGATGCCTTGAGTCAACTCGCCAACTGGGACTATTTACATTGGATTGCCAACCTCGCCCGAGAAACCGCTGGATCTAAACCCTTTTATAATATCGGAGAACATATCCCCGAAAAGCCGAAATATGCCATGTTTGAAGGGCCGATGGATGGCTGTTGGCATGAGAGTTTTCACTACTTCTTAGTAGACTTTATTTGCAATAATGATACCTTGGACCTTGAGCAACTCAAGGAGGTGCTAGATTGTAAAACCCAGGGGTATGAAGACTCAACCAATGTGGTTAACTACCTATCCAACCATGACCATGATCGGATCCTCAACTTGTTAGGCGATCGAGGCATTTTTGATGATCATGCCTTTTGCCGAACTAAATTAGGGGCAGCCATTTTAATGACCACCGTCGGTATCCCCATGCTATGGATGGGTCAAGAATTTGGTCAAGATAGCTGCGAACATCCCAATCAAAGCTGTGAACTCAAATGGTATCTCTTAGACAACGAACGTAACCGCAGTTTATTTGATTACTATAAAGGATTAATCGCCTTACGCAGGCAGAATCATGCGATTCAAAGTGAAAACATCGAATTTATCCACGAAAATCCCGACGAACAAGTTCTGGCTTATATTCGCTGGAATGAGGAAGGGTCACGAGTCGTCGTTGTTGCCAATTTTTCCGGTAATTTTCTCGGAGGTTATACCATTCCCGACTTTCCCGATAATGGAAAATGGCACGAGTGGACGAGAAACTATGATATTGAATCTCACGATAATCAATTAGTTCTCGATTTGGGTGAATATGAAGCCCAAGTCTTTGTCTGGAATCAGTAAGGGTTTGATTAGGGGATTGCAAAATATAAATCATCCAACCGTTCAACTGAAAGGAAGGTATCTGTAGGGGCGTATTGCATACGCCCTAGGGCGTATGCAATACGCCCCTACATTGATGGGGCTACTCCGTTGAGCAGTTACTACGAACGAACGTTTTGGAGATTTTATTTTTTGGAGTTCCCTTAGAGTCCATCTAACTCATTAGGACCCGACTATTCAGGAGTGGGATAAGCAGTGGGAGCATCTTGCTCCCTATTTATGCAAGACTTACGCAGATTTTGAGAATATCCCAAAAATGTAGAGGCGATTCGCGAATCGCCTCTACATTTTTGATTTAATGTTAAAGAAAGGAAGGAAAAAACCCTCCCCAATTTAGCTCCAACATTCCCTAAAGAATAGGCGACATTAAACGGGCCACCCGCACCGCCAAGCGAAACCAAAGTTTTCGATGGGCCAGTTGAGCGTGTTCCACTAAATAGGCGCGCTCAAAATCAGTTTTCAGCATAGTTTCGACCTCCGTAACAAAGCGAGAATTCGCTACAAAAGCCATAATTTCAAAATTGAGTTCAAAGGAGCGATTATCTAAATTAATGGTTCCGACTCCGGCCAGAGTGCGATCGATGAGGAAGACTTTCTGGTGCATAAATCCCGGACGATAGCGATACACCTTAACTCCCGTCCGTTCTACTTCTGTGATATAGGACAACGAAGCGAGATAAACATTGATGTGATCCGGGCGACTGGGTAATAAGATTCGCACATCTACCCCCCGCAAGGCAGCCAATTTTAAAGCAGTCAGGACAGATTCATTCGGCACAAAATAGGGACTCGCGATCCACAACCGACTCCGGGCGGCATTGATCAGACTCACCATAAACAGGGTACAAGCGGCGAGTTGATCTCCGGGCCCTGTCGGCACCACGATCGCCGTTTGATTCTCCGGATCCGGTTGAATCGTCCAATCGACCTCGGGAATTTCTCGAACTGCCCAATACCAATCTTTGAGAAAGGCCACTTGAATACATTGCACCGAGGGACCTTTCATTTCTAAATGAGTATCCCGCCAAGGACTCAGACGGGAGTCTTTTCCCAGATATTCCTTCCCCAGATTTAACCCCCCGATAAAAGCTTGTTTGCCATCAACAATTAAGATTTTGCGATGATTCCGAAAATTAAGATGAAATCGGTTTCGTTTCCGTTTGGTACTATTAAAAGAAGTCACCCAAACTCCACTGCTTCTGATTTCCCGTAAATATTCAGCAGAAAGGGCATAAGAACCAATCGCATCATAAATAAAATAAACCCGCACTCCTGACCGGGCTTTGGCAATCATTTTTTGCTTAAAAGCGTTGCCAATTTCATCTTCCCGCACAATGTAAAATTGAATCAAAATGTAATCCTTTGCGGCATCCATTGCCTCTAACAGCGCGGGAAAGGTTTGGGTGCCATCAATGAGTAAATTCGCCGCGTTCCCCGAAGTAAACGGGAGTTGGGTCAATCCATCGGCTAATTGGGCAATATCCGGAAACTTTTCCGATTCAGCCGAGGAAAATTCTCGAATATCCTGATAAACTTGTTGACTAATCCACCGATATTCGCGGTCAGCATAGCGATGAGCATCGGCATATCCATAAAATTTGTGATTTCCAAATACCCAATACAGGGGAATGGCAATAAAGGGAAAGGTAAACAGAGAAATTGCCCAAGCGACTGCACCCCGGGCCGATCGCACCGTCATGACTGCATGACCTGCCGTCACTAATCCCACTCCATAAAAGGCGACGATGGTTGCAGTCGCCAGTGCCATATAATTTAAATCCACAGTTTCACGATTTAACGCATCTTCTTCTGCTCTTTGTTTTCTAGGTTACACTACCAGGGCCAATTCTACGACCATCGGTTTATGATCCGAGGAGTACAGTTTATCTAAAACCTTTGCTGTCTGTAGTTTGGGCGTTAACCCGCGATAAAAAATATGGTCTAAAGGCGGCGACCCCAAAAAGGTTTTCAGTTTAGCTTGGTCCTGTCTCGAAAACTGCACCGGGATTAAATTTAGCCGATTTGCCATCAACTTCAACAAATTAAACCGCCCTTGACTCCAGGTATTAAAATCTCCACATAGAATCAACGGTTCCCGGCGATCGCCTAAAACCGCTTCTAGTTTCTGGAGTTGGGATTTAAACTTATGGAGATTGACAAAATTAATCGCATGAGTATTCACCACTAACAGCGTTTGTCCCGTTTCATTTAAGGGATATTCCAAAATTAGGGAAACCTTCGGAGTATTGGTAACGGGTTCAAATTCTGGAGTCAGAATGGCTCGACTGGCAACCGGATGGACTTTAGATGCGGTTAAAATTCCACAATAAGTATTGTAATAAAAATCGATAAAATTCGGAGCAAACCTCCATCCCATTGACTCTAACGCTAAAATCTTTTGGGTGTTCTTATTCAATTCGATTTCTTGAAAACAGATTAAATTCGGCTGATGACTCTCCACAATTTGATAAAAATCATTAGCCCATTTAGAAGTATTATTATTTTTAGCCACATTCCAATTAAGGATTTTGATACCACTTCCCGCAATAGCCGAGTCGGAAAAATTATCCTGAGACAGGACGGTTTCCTGGACCGGCAGAAAGCGGTTAGGGGAGATAAATCCAGAGAAGGGAAATTGATTATCCATCGGAATCCATTATTCACCGTTAGAAATTCAAGAATAACAGCGAACTAAAACTTCATGGCAAATTGACCCATGCTATAGGGCATCCCACAGATTCTAACCATTCATTGAGGTTCGCTTTATTCCAGTTAATCGTAGCCGATCGCCCATTCGCTCACCTCTATCAACAGTCAGGGATTTTTCCGAAAGGGTGCGACTCATGAGGAGTGCGGTAAGCGGAGCTATGCCGTAGGCTTTGCATCTTGCTCGCTCTTGACGATAGCGAGCAAGATGCTCGCACTCCACAAATGCACCTCATAACTAAGGGAAACGCTATAGATGACTTGGAGTTCCCGTAAACCATCCTCTGAAAACTCGCCCCTCGGCCCAGGAAGGGCGGAGTGGGGTCCCCATTGTCATAAAACCGACACCCCTTAGCCTCTGTAACTAGAGGGCCTATCCTCTACAACTGCACTTTTTTCCCGGAATAGGGGCTTTACCCTCTGAAAAAACTGGATTAATCCGGATAACTCATCGAGTTTGTAGTAAGATATCTTATAAATGGAGCAGAATTCTGGGATAGCCTCTGAAACCGAGGAACTATCCGAGGATAACAGAGTCTCTGTTATTGTATCGTTAAAGGGGCAGTAAATCGGTGTTTTCCCGCGAGTTCCTAACTCAGATCGCTCATCAGCATCAGCTTTCTCCCGATCAGGAGCGAGTCTTTTTGCTACGGTTTGCCGAGGATCAGGATTATGAAGATATTGCCGAACAGGTAGAAACTTCAAAAGGAGCCTGCCTCAAACGGATGGGTCAAGTTTATAAAAAATTTGGCATTGAAGGGGGGACTCGCGGGAAGGAAAGCGAACTGCGAGCATTTCTGGATCAACGCTGGGTCCAACATCGCGCCTTGGCGTTTCCCGGTTTGGAGGTGAATCTCGGTTCGCCAACCGCCAGAGGTGCAGACTCCCTGGCGTTACCTGCGACATTAAGTGCGATCGCCCCTGTCTCGTCTCCGGCAATGGTGAGTCGGAAAGTTGCCATATTTTTCGGCGATCGCCAACCGGATGAGCGACTTCTGACGCCGTTAACCCAGGCGATCGCCAGTGCGGGTCATCAACTGATCCTTGCGGGGACTCATCCCCAGTCAGGAGAGAACGGATTGCTACAACTGCAACAGGAACTCCAAGCTTGCGATCGCTTGTTACTGTTGCTCTCGGGACAATCCGCCTTCAGTGACCTGTTAATTGAAGAAGTGCGCCTCGCCCGAGAAGTGCGAGAAACCCGCAAAGATGGCACACCGGATATGTTCGCGATTCGGATCAATTGGCCGACGGATTCTCCGGTAAGCTACGATCTGCGCGTTTTATTACAAGGTGTACCCCAGCGCGAGTGGCGATCGCCCACCGATACCCCGGCGATCGTCAGCGAAGTGCTACAGGCGATCGACACGGGTATTCTCCCCCGGCAAATTGCGGTAGAATCTGCCGTCATCAGCGCCTTAACCCCCACCTGGGAAAGTGCCGATGGTCGTCCCCTCCCCTTTGCTGGACCGGAACTCCCGGAAGGACAAGTGGATTTAGCCTCTCCCTTTTACGTCAATCGTAGCCCGATTGAAGAGCGCTGTTATGAAATGATTTTGCAACCCGGTGCGCTGATTCGCATCAAAGCACCGCGACAAATGGGCAAAACTTCTTTAATGGCTCGCATTCTCAATCATGCGGCCAATCATGGCTATCGTCCGGTTCATTTGAGCTTTCACCTAGCTGATAAAGGGGTATTTGCCAGTCTGGATAAATTCTTACAATGGTTCTGTGCCTATATCGGTCAGCAGTTACAACTCCCCAATCAACTTCCCGAATATTGGGATGATTTTTTAGGCAGTAATGTCAACTGCAAATCCTACTTTGAAGACTATCTTCTCCAAGAAATTCATACCCCTTTAGCCTTATGTCTCGATGAAGTAGACCGGGTTTTTCAACATCCGGATATTGCCGATGACTTTTTTGGCTTATTGCGAGCATGGCACGAAGAATCAAAACGGCGCGAGATTTGGAAAAAACTTCGCTTAGTTGTGGTTCATTCCACCGAAGTTTACATTCCCATGAATATCAATCAATCCCCCTTTAACGTGGGATTACCGATTGAATTACCGGAATTTACCCCCAATCTCGTCCAAGATTTAGCCCAGCGGTATGGAATCAATTGGTGCGAAACCGACGTCAATCGTCTTATGAATATGGTAGGAGGGCACCCCTTTTTAGTGCGGTTGGCGCTCTATCATATCGCTCGACAAGACATTACCCTAGAAAAATTGTTGAAAACGGCTCCTACCGAGGCGGGTTTTTATAACGACCATTTGCGGCGTCACCTCTGGAATTTAGAACAGCATCCGGCATTGGCTAGAGCCATGAAAGAAGTTGTTTTTAGTCCGAATCCGGTGCGTTTGCCCTCGGAACAGGCGTTTAAATTACATAGTATGGGGTTAGTGAAATTTCAAGGCAATGATGCCGTCGAACGATGTGATTTATATCGCCAGTATTTCCGCCATAGACTCGATGAATAATTGGGTTTTAGGGGCCTTTGACCATAGTCGGGCCAGTTATATTCAAGGAGCTGATCAGTTTCCATGACTCTCAAACATCTCCCCGAAATTATCATGATGGTAGCCTTTGCAATTCCGGTGTGTTTTACTCCAGCAGTCCATTCTCAAACCGTGAGAGTTTTCCCGGATAACTGCTCTGGGGAAAACGACCAAAACTTAGGGCTATCTTCTGGCTTAGGTGCAGACAGTAGAGAGTTTGATCGGGGTCAGGGGATGCAGGCATCAGCAGGGTCTGAAAACTGTTTGGGGGTGTCATCATTGGCGTTGAAACCCCAGACCCCCGATCAAGGGTTAGTCCGGAGTAAACAAAGTAAAGATGCTTGCTCTATTTCTGGCAGAATTTATGGCATTGAACGCCAGAATTCCCGAGGAATTTATGTGGTGGTGATAGACCCCAATACAGATAATGCGTTAGCTCGATTTCCGGCTTATGCTAATGGCCCCAACGAACCGAATTATGAATTTTCACTGATGCGACCGGGGCGTTATTTATTGAGTGTTTTTCAAGACCGAGCTGGAACGTTGGTTCCCTTTAGGACGCGACCCAGTGAACGATTAATTAACTGTAGTCGGGGGAGTGAGTTGGAAGAAACGGATTTTGAATTGCCGTAAATCACACTCTTTGAAATAGGACTGAAGGGTTTTCGAGGTTGTTCAGGGTTAAAACCGAGGGCCAATGCAGGTAGAGACGGGTGACTGGATGAATAAAAAACTGACGTCAATGTACTATCAAGTCGGGGGAAGTTTACCGCCAGATTCTCCCACCTATGTGGTCCGTAAAGCCGATCGCGAACTGTATGAGAATCTCAAGGCGGGAGAGTTTTGCTATGTTCTGACGTCACGGCAGATGGGTAAATCCAGCTTGCAACTGCGGACCATGCAAACCCTGCAAGCGGAGGGATGCGCTTGTGCGGCGATCGATTTATCGGCGATCGGGAATAAAGACGTGACCCCGGTTCAATGGTATAGCGGGATTATTCATACTCTCGTCAGTTATTTTAATTTGTTCAGTCGCCTGGAGTTTAGAACTTGGTTGCGCGATCGCGACGAACTCTCTCCAGTCCAACGCTTGCATGAATTTATCGAGTCGGTTCTGCTGGTGCGAATGCCGGAACATATCGTCATTTTTATCGACGAAATTGATAGCGTTCTGGGCTTGAATTTTCCGATTGATGACTTTTTTGCAGCCATTCGGGCTTGTTATAATAAACGCGCCCAAAACCCAGAATACAAACGGCTGACTTTTGTTTTACTCGGTGTCGCCACCCCCACGGAGTTGATTCAGGATAAAAGTCGCACCCCGTTTAATATCGGTCGAGCGATTCAAATTGAGGGATTTAAACTCCCGGAAGTGCAACCGTTGGCGGAGGGATTAGAACCCGGGTGTTCTCGCCCCGAGGTGGTCCTGAAGGAGATTTTAAACTGGACCAATGGACAACCGTTTTTGACTCAAAAACTCTGTCAATTGGTGTTAGCGGCGCCGAGTCCAATTGGGGCAGGGATGGAGGCGGAACGGGTGGAACAGTTGACCCGATCGCAAATTGTGGAGAACTGGGAATCCCAGGATGAACCCCCCCATTTAAAAACCCTACGCGATCGCCTCCTGCGAAATGAACAAAAAGCCAGTCGGCTATTAGGACTCTATCAGCAAGTGTTACTCTCCGGAGAACTCCCTGCTGATAACAGTCCGGAACAACTGGAATTGCAGCTATCCGGTTTAACCCTAAAGCGCCATTCTAAATTAACCGTTTATAACCCCATTTATGCCTTAGTTTTTAACGAGCAATGGGTGGAACAGGCATTAGCGGATTTGCGGCCTTATGCCGAAGCGTTATCCGCTTGGGTGGCGTCGGATTGCCAGGATGAATCACGACTGTTGCGGGGACAGGCATTGCGGGATGCTCAACAATGGGCGACGACTCATAGTTTAAGCGATCGCGACTATCAGTTTCTCGCCGCCAGTCAAGAGGTGGAAAAACGGGAGGTTCAAAAAGCCCTAGAAGCCGAGAAAAAAGCGATTCACCTGTTAGCGGAAGCCAACCAAAAACAGATAGAAGCCAATCGCATTTTAACCGAAGCCCAACAACAAGCCAATCGGATGCTCAAACGAGCCTATTGGGGGATTACAGGACTGGTCATTCTGGCCGTCATTATCGTCTGTCGTGGTACCATTGCCTTAAAAGAAGCCCAAAAAGGAACGTTAATTGAGCGCCAAGGTGCGAATGCTTTAAAGTGGTTTGAATCCGAAGGGGTGGAACTCGAAGCCTTGTTACTGGCGATGCAAGCGGGACAAGATTTAAGAGCTCTGGTGAAGGGGGAGCAACCCTTGACAAATTATCCCACGATTAGCCCTTTGTATGCCTTACAAACCATCCTCCATCAAATCCATGAAAAAAATCAACTGAGAAGACATCAAGGTGCAGTTCGCAGTGTCAGTTTCAGTCCCAATGGAGAATTTTTAGCCACTGCCGGAGAAGATGGCAGGGTGGAACTTTGGACAAGGGCGGGGGAGCATCTGCGGACTCTGGGAATTCATAAAAGTGCTGTGGATAGCGTTAGGTTTAGTTCCGATGGGACGCGAGTTGCCACAGCTTCCGAGGATGGAACTGTCCAAATGTGGCAACGGGATGGCACCCGGATTGGGGCGATCGCCACCGAAACCGAAGCCATTGATAGCGTTAGTTTTAGTCCTGATGGCGATCGCCTCGCTACCGCTTCAGAAAGTGGCACAGTCCGAGTCTGGAATCAGCAAGGAAAGTTGCTTAATGAAATAGGAAGCGTGAACCGTCAAATTAATACCGTGAGCTTTAGTCCCGACGGAGAACACTTTGCTACTGCTGAAGTCGAGGGAACCGTGCAAATTTGGAATCTAAATGGCCAACGTCAAGCAACTTTGACCATTCCTCCCACTCCCCGCCAAGAGTTCAGTTCGACCCCCGATGCTCAACCATCAGTCAACAGCATGACCTTTAGCCCCAACGGGGAATTACTAGCAACCGCTGGATTTGATGGAACGGTGAGAATTTGGAACCTCTCGGGTCAAGAAATCTCGGAGTTTAACACCGCTCAAAGTGCAGTGAATAGCATGAGTTTTCATCCGAATGGGGCAGAAATTGCAATTGTTGGATTTGATGGCAAGGTGCGCCTGTGGACATTGGAAGGGGTATTACTCAAGCAATTTAAAGGCGATCGCCATGATCGAATTACCAGCATGACCTTTAGTCCCGATGGAGAGCGTTTAGTCACCGGAGGAGTGGATGGAACCGTCCGACTCTGGGATATTTCCCGCCAGGGCAATCAGCCCTTTCCCCTGACTGAAACTCCCAGCAACTCACCCTTATCTGACAACGAGAACCCAGACCCCAGCAATTCACCTAAAATGATGGTGCGATCGGCTAAAATTCCATTAGAAAATCAATTTCTCCGGATCGGATTTAGCCCCGATGGTGAACGGTTTGCCACGGCTCAACCCGATGGAACAGTGCAAATCTGGACCCGTTTCGGTGAAGCGGTTATTCCCCCGTTTCAAGCTCATCAAAGTCGGATTTCTACCCTCAGTTTTAGCTGGGATGGAGAGACTCTCGCCACCGCCGGTGAAGATGGAACGATTCGCCTTTGGAATCGGTTGGGTCAACCCCTACAGCCGGAGTTAAATCATAGCCCTGGGGAAGTCAAAAGCCTGAGTTTTAGTTTTGATGGACAGCGAATTGCCTTAGCCAATGGACCCGGACTGTTACAAATTTGGAATCTCTCGACTAACCAAGTCGATGAAATCCGCTTTCCCTACGGTCAAATTAGTAGCATTAGCTTTAGTCCAAAGGGTGACCGGCTGGCGATCGCCTCTGCCGATGGCAAAATTCGCTTATGGAATCTCTCCGGTGAAGAACTGGATAAATTTAACAGCGATACTCGGTGGGTTACCAGCCTGAGTTTTAATCCCAATGGACAAGTTTTAGCCACGGCTGGAACTGATGGAACGGTTACGGTTTTCTTACTCACGGGTCAACTTTCTAAACAAATTTTGGCTAAATTTAAAGCCGATGAAACCGATGTTTTAAGCATGACCTTTCTCTCCAATGGCGAAGGACTGGTCACCGTGGGAACCGACAATACACTGAGGTGGTGGCGCATCAAAGAATTAGATGAATTGTTGGAAACTGGCTGTCACTGGCTGACGGATTATTTAAAAGCACATCCCCAAGCTCAAGCGGACCTCCCCATTTGCCAGCAGCCCTAAATGTTACGCCCGGTTGAAGTTGTATCAGTCTCCTATTTGTCCGGATTTTACTTGAGGAATTGTTATGGTAGTTTGGCCAATTTTAAAAATCAATCCCCGGTGTCGAAGTGATTGAGGGTTAACTCCCACCCCACCTTTTAGCAAATTCCCATTCTGAGCGTTGCTCACGCGACTGAACGTTTTTTATACTACACCCAAGGAAATTATCATGATCTCCAATTTAACTTTGTCTCCCCTGCCGATCGCCAAAACCCCCCTCCGGGAAGTCCTTTCCCCCCGTTATGTTTCCACCCCAACTCCGGTGGAAGTTCCCAGAACTCTCCCCAAAGAGGCAGTGACCTCTCACCTCACCTGGCCTGCGGAGACAGAACTGCTCGGGTTAGTCTTTGAAGTGACCCCTCGGGCAGCGGATTATCTGTACGCCCAATACACCATTGGATTGCACGCTTGGTTTTTAGACCAAGTGCGACAATCTGACCCGGAACTCTCCGCCTATTTACATGATGTCCAAACGGAAAAACCCTTTACCCTCTCTGGTTTAGAAGGTAAATTAGTCTCCTGCGGCAAAGATTTTCAACTGCAACCGGGACAAACCTATCGCTGGTATGTGACTGCGCTTTCTAAACCCGTTGTCCAGTTTTTGCAACAGTGGGTGAAGCAGTTACCGGAAACGATCGCCTTGCGCAAAGCGCCGTTAGAAATTAAGTCCTGCAAAATTTCGATTGCGCCGACGACCTATCGGCAATTATTCGCCTCCCAAGAGATGAATTCCTCCACCCTGCAACTGAGTTTTATGACCCCGACCAGTTTCCGACGGAAGAAACATCACTTCCCCCTGCCGGTCCCGGCCAATGTTTTTCATAGTTATTTGCGCCGGTGGAATGATTTCTCAGGGATGAATATCGATCGCGACTTGTTTTTAAAATGGGTCGAGGAATCGGTGTTAATTCACCGTCACGAATTGCAGTCGGCGAAAGTGGCCGCTGGTAAAAAAGGCATGGTTACCGGATTTACCGGATTGGTGGAATTTGGATTATCTCGACAGTCGGGAGAAGTCCCCGAATTCGAGCGGTTATTCTATACCTTGGGACAATTTGCCCCCTATTGCGGAACGGGACATAAAACCACGTTTGGATTAGGTCAAACCCGGTTAGGATGGTCTGTTGAGGAAGCGATTCCGATTCCTTCTATCCACAGTATGTTAGCCGAACGGATTGGGGAATTAACGGAATTGTTCATCGGCCAACGGAAACGCAAAGGAGGCGATCGCGCGCGCGAAATTGCCGAAACCTGGGCCACCATCCTGGCACGTCGTGAATTAGGGGAATCCTTACAGGCGATCGCCTCTGATTTACAAATGCCCTATCAAACGGTCAAAACTTATGCTAAATTAGCTCGCCGAGCTTTAAAAGTTTAGCAGAATCTGATGTCGAGTTCATCAATTCTGTAGGGACATAACCTGGTTATGTCCCTACTTTTATTTTTTAACTTGTGTGAAGGTGGTGGGAGGGTCAGAATATCTATAGCCAATTTAAATCAATTTGTTATAACAATAGATCTCTTGCAAAAATCCGGATTGATCCCCCCAACCCCCCTTAAGAAGGGGGGCTTTAAAGAATTTGGCAAGATGTCTAATAGCGAGCAAGATGCTCGCACTTCTATAATTGCGGGTATCCCCTGATTGCGCTAACATCTCATGGCACTGGGGGTTTTTTCCGGTAGCCCTGTCAAGGTGGTAAATTTAATAACGAAAAATCGCTGTTTCTGGTAGGGGTTTGGTCACCAAACCCTCTTCTGCCCTAATGTTAGGGGTAGGGTCTGATCTCTTTTTGGGGCGATCGCATTACACCCCTTGGGGGCGATCGGACCAAACCCCTACACCCCTTGAGGGCGATCGGACCAAACCCCTACAAATACACCTTGACAGGGCTAGGTTTTTTCCGGTTACAGGATGTCAAATCCGGCTTCCCCTAATGCGCGATCGTAGATATCGACGGTATGGAGTGCGATCGCCCATTCCCGAAGATACTCAAAGTCTAAATCCTCATTTTGAACCTTCAGCATCCAGACGAGATCCCGCCAGACTTGATCTCCATTGCGATCGCTATCCCGATATTCAATGAGTTTTTCCAGAAAAATATCTTCCAAGGAAGGGACCCACAGCGATCGTTCGGGGTTGAGTTGCACCGTGATCGACTTGCGCCGACTAAATAGAGACTGCCAAAACGATTCATCTTTTAACAGCAGCAGATTGACCGCAATCTTCGTCTCTTTATGGACTAAGGTAAACCCCGATTGCGCCCGAATCGCTTCTCGCATGGCCGCTTCTGTTACCTTAAAATTGGGTTCAACCGCCTCAAACAATCCCGCCACCTTATCCCGACGCAAATCGACAATTAGCGCGATAAAACTGGGAAGATGGCGGTCGGTTTTCAGGGCATTTGCTAACCCACTTTCAGTTACATAAGGGATCGCCAATTGTTCAAAAATTTTAACCAGTTTTAAAATAATTTTAATCGGATCGGCAATAGACACAGCTTCTCTCCTATTTTTGGGGGTTTATTGTAAGTCAATTCCTCATACAATCTTACCCTATCTCCCCTGTGAAACCGTCGCTAATTTATTCTATTCTTCATCAATATGCGAGCTGTAAGCTTCGCTAGTGTAATCGAATTAAATGCCAGGGCAGCTTACCAAGAATTGGACAATCCCTTAATCCTTGGCAGCATCTGGCTTCCTTGGTGTCGTAGAAAGCAAAAGAAGTGGGAGCATCTGGGTCCCTTAGCGTAGTCGGTCACCCGATGCTCCCCCAGATGAATAGTCGGGTCAGAATGATTTAGACTCGCTCTATACTACCCCTACATCCGGAGGTTAATTAGGCTTCAATCACCACCCGCAGGTTGCCGCGTTTTTTGGTGACTCGGCAGGCGGTGGTGGTTCCGGACCGCTCAAATTCTAAATCCAGTAAGGTGGAACCGACGCGCAGATTCTGGATGGACAGACGCTCGATCGCCTCCGGGAGGGCGGGGTCAATAATTCGCAGATAATTTCCTGGCGCATCCGGGACCAGATTCGCCATTGTATGAATAAACTGGAAAATACTGCCACTCGCCCAAGCTTGGGGAGAACAGGCGACGGGATACTGAACGGGTTCATTGCCCTCGCTGCGATCGTACCCGCAGAACAGTTCTGGAGGCCGTTGATAGGGCTGCCTGATTGTCATACTCAGGATACTGTCGGTCACTTCCAGGGATTGATCAATGTACCCTTGCGATCGCAATCCCAACGCAATCAAAGCATTATCGTGAGGCCACACGGACCCGGTATGATATCCCATCGGATTATACGCCGGAGATAAGCGGCTGAGAGTGCGAATTCCCCACCCACTAAACAGATCCGGTGCCAGGAGTCGTTCCGCCACACTTTGGGCTTTTTCTGGGGTAAAAATGCCCAAGTTCAAACAATGGCCGGGATTGGAGGAAATGCCATCGATGGGGTTGCCTTCTCCATCCAAGGCTAAGGCGCAGAAATCCAGGTCCGGGACCCAAAAATCTCGGTTGAAGCGGGTTTTCAGGTTGCGGGCTTCTTCTTCCCACCTTTCAGCCAAATCCAGGCGTTTTTTCAAGCGTGCGAGTTCGCTGAGACGCTGTTTGGCGGCATAGACATACCCTTGCACTTCACATAAGGCGATCGGGGGGTTGGCTAATTTGCCCTCGCGATCGACAATGCAATCATTGGAGTCTTTCCAGCCTTGGTTGGCCAATCCGCGATTGGATTTACAGGAATAGGTGAGATAACCCGTTGCTTCTATCTCGCGGTCAATCCATTCCATTGCGGCGATCGCATTCTGCCAGAGGCGATCGAGGGTATCGCGATCGTGAGTCCAAGCATAATATTCCGCATACAGCATCAACCACAGCGGCGTGGCATCGACGGTTCCATAATAGGGGGTATGGGGAACTTCATTGCATCGCGCCATTTCCCCTAAGCGGATTTCATGCAAAATCTTGCCCGGTTGTTCATCCCGCCATTCATCCCAGGTTTTGCCTTGATATTCGGCCAAAATTTCCAGGGTCGATCGCGCGATCGCCGGGTCTAAAATCAGGGTTTGAGAGGCCGCAATAATCGAGTCTCGTCCAAACAAGGTCGAAAACCAGGGAATTCCTGCCGATAGCGCTTTGCCTTTCCCCCAACTTTGCCTGAGCAAATAAATATCTTGTTCCGCTTGGGCGATCGCCTCATTGATGGCTTTATTATTGGTGCGAATCCGCGTCGCCGAATTGCGCCATTCTTCCTCTTCCATCAAAACCGATGCTTTGGCCTGGTTCAGGCTGCCTGGGGTATTTCCGGCTGTTGTAGGCCGGTTGTCTGTGAGCAGTTGCAGGCGATAGCCAAAGACTTGAGTTTCGTGAGAATCGAGTTCTAAGTTCCAAACGGCAGTATATCCCTGGAGATAATCCGGTTGGCGATGGACAAAATTGATGCGCGATTCCATCACCGAACCATCCAGTCCTTTGTAGGCTAACATCAGTTCCTGGGACGGGTTCATCCCGGAGGAAGTCCGCGATCGCCCGGGACTCTCTTCTGCTTTGGTCAGTTCAGGAGTCTCTCCGTATTCCCCAGAACCATTGCCATTGTGTGACCCATTGTTCGGTTGGTCCGGGCGCAAAAGCTGGCCGCGTCCTTCCCGACTAAATCCCCGAATTTCAAACAAGTCTACAAAATCAGCCCCAAAGCTGAGAGTGAGTTGAAATTTCACCGGGTGCGTGTTATAGTTAGTTACTTTGAGTTCTTCAAACAATCCGCCATTCAAGATAATATCCCGTTGAATGCCGATTGTCTCCGCCCGAATGCGATCGCCAATCCGGGGATTCGCGCACAATACTGACATTGCGAATCCCTTGCGAGCATTACTACTCAGCAGAATGGGGGCATGACCCTCGATTTGCAATTCTAACCGACTTAAAAAGCGGGTATCGTGACAGAACAAACCCATGCTGCCTTGCCGTTCATCCGTCAGCAAACCGGCGATATTGCCGATGGTATCGGTAATTAAAAATAGATCGTCATCTTTAAGGGTGAGGGTCGGTTGGGGATGTTCACTCACCACACTCGGCCATTGGGCGATCGCTGTTGCTTCGGCGGGAACGAATAATTTCCCTTCGATTTCTACGGTATCTGACATAATCCTCAGACTTGCGCGTACACATTAAAAAGGCAGTCGCAGAAATTTAGACTGAGCCAAATTTTTTACGACCGCCTTTTTTATTATAGCTTTCTATTTGAGGATGACCGAGGATCGGTTAGAAACCGGGTTTCTGAAACTCTGGGGTCATGTGCCACAAATCTATTGCAGAAACCCGGTTTCTTGTCCTATATCTCTGGGTAGATTTGATGCGACTTCCAACTTAGGCCACACTCAGACGACTACTGAAGACCTTGCCATTTTTGGTGAAGCGTTCCGCCAAGATTTGCTGATACACCGATTCATACCCCTCGGTCATGCGGGCTACGCTGAAGTGGGACAGGACGCGATCGCGACAGTCGTAACGGTTCAATGCTACCGCTTGATCAATTGAGGCGATGCACTCTTCTACCGTTTGGCACAAAAAGCCGGTTTTCCCGTGGGCGATGACTTCAGGGGTTGATCCCATTTCCATCGCAATCACGGGGGTTCCCGTTGCCATTGATTCAATCATGACCAACCCAAAGGGTTCGCGCCAGGTAATCGGGAATAACGTTGCTACCGCGCCCCCGAGTAACTCACATTTCTGAGCGTGGTTAGCTTCTCCTAAATATTGGATCTGCTCACCGTCAATTTGGGGGGCAATTTCCTGTTCAAAAAACTCGCGATCGACCTGATCCACTTTCCCCGCCATCTTTAACCGCCAACCGGAACGCTTGGCAATCTCGATCGCCAAATGCGGACCTTTTTCCGGGGAGAGTCTGCCTAAAAATGCCAGATAGGGGGGATTGTCCGGTTGCGATCGAAACTCATAAATCTCGGGATCAATGCCATTATAAACCGTGTCCACACAGTTGAGTCCTAATCGTGGCTCTCTTTGTGCGTTGGAAATGCTCACATAATGTTGATGCCGAGCATGAGTAAATAGCTTTTCATTATCCGGAGTGAAAATCCCATGCAGGGTATGAACTGTCGGAGTTTTCACCAGATTAGCGTAGGAGAGCGCACTCGCCCCGGTATGTGAGTGAATAATATCAAACTCATCGGCTCGTTCGTACACCTGACTGAGTTGCAGCATTTCATAAATGCCATATTCCTTCACCGTCGGGTCTGTGCGAATGGCTCTGGGATGAACGGATTCTAGCTGGGCTAAGGTTACGGAATCCCCGGTGGCAAATAAAGTGACTTCATGTCCTCGGCGAACCAGTTCATCGGTGAGTAGACCTACGACCAATTCTATACCACCATAAGCCGGAGGGGGGACTCTTTCCCACAATGGCGCGACTTGGGCGATCCGCATATAAATCTCTCCTGAGTTTTAGGGAAAAAAATTAATGTTCAAAAGGCTGGTCAAGGAATTAAAACCAGCGTGGTTTATTCTTTAACAGCACTTTAAATAAAGTGCGATGAATTCGTCAATTGCCGATTAGTACGGAAAACCGCCCGAGGTCAAGTTCGGTAAGCTCGACTTATTGGAGTGCTCTGGTTTAGCTTATCTATGATAGAAGCTCCTGGAACTTACGCAATCTATAACATTGATCCCTAAATCTGTAGAGGCGATTCGCGAATCGCCCCTACATTGATCCCTAAATCTGTAGAGGCGATTCGCGAATCGCCCCTACATTGATTTCTAAATCTGTAGAGGCGATTCTCGAATCGCCCCTACATTGATCCCTAAATCTGTAGAGGCGATTCTCGAATCGCCCGTACATTACATTTAGGGTGGATTCTCAAAATCTGCGGAAGTCCTGTCTGAGTCGCAGAATCCGTCACTGTAGTTCGGTTTTGCTCACTACAACCCTGGGGTTAGGCTTGCTATCTTAGAACTATAGAAACCGTAAAGATGGACTATCCAAGGGAAATAAAACCATGAACAATTTATCGAATCGCGGGCATTCCTTCTTTGGCAAAGACTCAGAAGACGAAAATAGCCTCTGGGAATATATGCAAGAACTGCACCCGGAGACGATCGCCAAACTGTCGCAACCCTCCGGTGCAGCAGCGGAAATCATGGAACGGAACCTCAGAGGAATGTTAGGCGCTTTGCCTCCGGAACATTTCGGTGTTACCATCACCACCAGTCGGGAAAATCTGGGTCGGATGTTAGCTTCGGCGATGATGAGTGGTTACTTTTTACATAATGCCGAACAGCGACAAGTGTTAGAACAGTCCCTCAAAGCAGGGGCGACTGGCTCCTCGGAATCCTAAAGGCGGTGAGGTAGGCGGCGAATTTCATCCTGATGATTATTCCTTGCGTTTTTGCATCGGGTGTTCACGTCCCACAATATTTTCAATCGCTGCTACCGCCGCCGCCGAACCCGCTAAAATATCCCGTTCTTCTCCGCCGAGATAGAGGCGACCAAAACTGCCCACCGCTTGAACTTGTAAGATATTAATTAACGCGGCTTTTTCCGCTTCATTTGCTGCTAAAGCAGCATAAGCAGCGGGTTCCACTTCCAACACATACAAAGTTTGACCCGCTAGGAGCATTTGCCCCCGGCGGTTACGATTGATCAGTTGAGTTTGATGGGGATCAACGTTGCGGATAATTTGACTCGACACAATGCGCGGTTTGAGGCGATCGCGCTCCTTCACCCCCAGGGCATCCAAAATCGCTCCACCGGCAGCCCTCGTTTCCCCTTGGGAACTGGAATGAATTTCCAGTAATCCATACAATCTTTCTACAAACTGCACCCCCGGACGCACCGATGTCGATTTCAGGGCGATATCGGTGATGCGGTTGATTTCAATGCCGGGAGAGATTTCAATCCACAGGGAGGCATCTCCGGGTAGGGGTAAGAACCCCAGGGCCACAGTCCCGATATAGGCGGCGTGTTGGGACTGCAAGTTGTCTAAAAATACATAACTTCGTAGTTCTATCCCCAAGGTTTAAGTCTCCTGTGTTCGGGCAAAAAGCCCACTGTGCTGCAACCTTTGAGTGTATCGTATTTTCGGGACTCGTTGGCCGTCATAGAAGGAGAAACCTCAAGAGGAGGGGTCAGCCATTCTGGAAGAAGGCCCAGGGATGGCCTGATTCTGATCGCGATCGCTGAATCTGAGGTTGTCTTGAATTGT
>JAABSJ010000371.1 GCA_011390515.1 Oscillatoria sp. | reverse complement strand
GCTGTAGGAGGCTCTTTGCTTCCGGTGGGGCAAAAAGCAATTTGGGCATGGCTTTCGGGTTTTTTTGCGGTGGCAATGGTCAAGTTAAGTTTTAATATCATCAGTGGATTGGTTGCCACCTTGATTGTCAAATCTGAGCAGAATGACCCCTTAATTTTTGCTTTTGCTGTGGGGTTACTTTCTCCAATTCTAGCTATGATTTTAGCATCAGGAGCCGGATTGGCTGTTTTCAATAGTTTATCTTCGCTGGCTAAGTTTGGACTAGAATATGTCCTGCCCATCAAAACTCGTAAAACATTCTAAAAATGGAAAATAAAGCATCCCCCTCTACCTTAAGATTTTTATCCCGAGACCGTGACTCAATTTCTAAAAAAGACGCTTTAGGAATTTTATGCTTGAGCACCTTGAGTTTTCAAGTTTTTACTTTGGGAATTTTAGTCCTGTTATATGGAGCCTACTCTCGGTTAGCCGATCGCCCCCCACCGTCCTTAGTCCAATTGCAAACGGGGGAAGCGATTCAAGTCGCGGCGATCGACTCAAGGGAACGAACGCCAGAAGTGATTCACTCCTTTGTGCGGGAAACCATGAGTTTGTTGTTTACCTGGACGGGAGAACTCCCTCGGTTGCCCGGTGAAAATGCCGGATCTTCCCAACCTGATTCGGGGATAAATATCGCCAATATTGGCGGTCCGCGTCGGTTGGTTGCTACTCCAGCTTGGCACGCTTCTTTCGCCTTATCCCATGATTTCCGGAATGAATTGTTAAGGGAGATTGCTGAGATGACGCCCCCAGGGATTTGGCGCAACCGTTCTTCGGTAGTTTTGGAAATTTTGGAGTTGAGTGCGCCTCAACAAATCACAGAAGGTCAATGGAAATTAAGATTAGTCGCTAATTTAGCCTTTTTTGACCAGGGTAATGCGTTAGGAGAATATACCCCGTTTAATAAGGAAATTTTTGTCCGAGCAGTTGAACCGCCTGCATCCCCTTTATCCCCAACCGGCATTGAGGCCGTTATCTCAACTATCCGGAGAAGGGGTTTAGAAATTTATGCTATTCGCGATTTGTAAGGAGGAATTCTCAGATGACATTTAATAATCAGTCGGACCCGATAGAGGAAATGTTTGACCGGGCTGGACCCTTATGGAGTGAAGAAGAAATTGCCAAATTATTTGAGCTTAATCCGGAGGTGGATACTCCAGATGCTGAATCTCAAGTTGAAAATGAAGTTTTAGTTGAAACCTCTGTACCCTCGGTTAATTTAGTGGATGAAGAAGAAGCAGAAGAATCGGGTATTACAGCCAAAGACTTGATCTCAAGTGAAGAAAATCCTCATGACAACCCAACTCAACCAACCTTTGCGAGCAATCCTTTTGCTAAATTGGGCGCTGTTGGATTGATGATGGCTGTCTTATTTGGAGTCGGTGGAGTTTTTGTAAATGGGGTAATGAATACTCCCATTGGGCGAGCGCCTTCCTCCACGGCAGAATCAACGGATGAACCGATCGCCACTCAGTCTGACACTGAAGGTTCTCAAAATGAAATTGGTGAACTAAAAACTCAGTTGGCCATCGGGCGACAATCTCAACAACTTGAGGACTGGTCACAGCGCCGTCGAGAGAGAGTTCCGACGGGTGCAGAGTCTCCAGAAAGTTTACCAGATGGGGAACAGGACGCTCTTGAAGTGCAAGACTTGCCTGAGTCTGAGGTGACATCAATAGCTCCTCGACCCTCTTCACCACCTGCGCCAGTCTCTCGACCTTCTTCACCACCTGCGCCAGTCTCTCGACCTTCTTCACCACCTGCGCCAGTCTCTCGACCCTCTTCCCCGGCAGCAGCATCTGTGCCACCGCCAGTAAGAGCCGTTGAACCTGTCCTGTCCCAAAATAGAGTTGAACCCATCACCCAATCCACACCCGAACCCATCCGCGAACCCGAACCCATCCGCGAACCCGAACCACTCCCGCAATTGGAAAGGGCTCCGGTTCCAGAGGCGATCGACCCAATGCAGCAGTATGCCTTACTTGGGGCCTTGGGGTCTTATGGTCGGATGCCTATTCCAGAAATTTCTCACTTAGACGAATTTTCTGAAGTGGCTTCGGTGCATACTATCCCTGTCGCCGAGTTGGTGCAATCCTCGTCTGGGGGCGTACAACCCTTACCGGAGGAACAAAATATTTTAGTAGCGGCCACTAACATAAAACCATTGGCGGAGGAACAAAATATTTTAGC
>JAABSJ010000370.1 GCA_011390515.1 Oscillatoria sp. | reverse complement strand
TATTCCAACAAATAAATCATCCAAATTCGAGGGTTAAGCACCTAACAAGACTGTATGACGCCGCGCTTGAAGGGCTTCGTCTGCGAGTGCCCCACCCTTTCCTAGCGGAACGCTCATAGAACAGGGTGCGGGTTTTTTGGATATTTTATTTTATGGAGTTCCCTTACCACCTGATTCGGCAGACCAGGCTCCACCCGTTCCAGGAGGGTGCAGAACTCCCCACTCTGCTAGATCCTCAAAAAATAACCCTTGACATTTGTCAAGGGTTGGTGACTCGGATGACTTAAGCAAGGACGCAAGTTGAAGCCATTACAGCGAGTTAATCTTTTGTAATTGTTGTTATGGCAATTCGTAGACCCGTCCCGGCTCAGTTTTAAGGAGCAGTCGGATCCGTTGCCGGGGTCTCCATCGCTTCGGGGGCAGTTGCCGGGGTCTCCATCGCTTCGGGGGCAGTTGCCGGGGTCTCCATCGCTTCGGGGGCAGTTGCTGGGGTCTCCATCGCTTCGGGAGCTGCCTGGTCTACAGGAACTTCCTCTGTGGGGGTAATCGTAGCAGGGGTTTCCGGTTCAGTGGTATTGCAGGCTACAACAGAGGTAGACAAAGCGAGTAAAACAGCGAAACTGGCGATTTTGTTTTTCATTGTGGATATTTAGGGGTTAAGGAATCAGCCACGACTAAGGATCTAGACAGCCTCAGTCGTTTCTAAAAAATGAACAACTGCTAATGAACCCAATCTGGAGCAGGGTTTCAGGATGGTTTTCCTGGCAAAGTCCAGAGGAAACCCCCATCAAAATCTGCTAGTAGTATAGAATAGGGCATTTTTCAGAAAAAAGTTACAAATTTTCATTTATCTTAAAAATTTTTATAGCCTTTCTCATATCAACAGGGTACAGCCCTCACCCCAAACCGACGGCGGCCCAAAGGGGGCCGCCATCGGCTTTGAGAGAATACCTCATGAGTCCACCGAACCGCTATATAGCCTTTCTCCTGTCCATAAGGTACAGCCCTCACCCCAAACCCCTCTCCCATTCTGGGAGAGGGGCTTTGAAAAGTAGCTCATCAGTCCACCGAACCGCTATAGCATTCCTTGCAGGATTTATACCTCACCCGATGTCCCCTCGGATGCTTTGGGCCGCCGACGAGAAAGGGGCCGCCGACGTCTTCCACAACGGCACGCAAGGATTGCTATATATTCCAGGGAGAGACCCTCACCGATCGCGAGGGGGATGGACCCGAAAATTTTGGACCCTGGGGAGCGAGTCCGGGGAATCAGCGTGAGTTGGCAGGGGGTGTTAGTTGCTACAATCCAGCGCGAGAGTGGCTACGGATGGACCCTATCCATGGACCCTATCCGTTGACCTCTGGAGTCGGGAGAGGTCATCTTTATCTCAATTGAGGCAATTCAACAACTCCCCAAGGAGAGGGAAATCTAGGGAACCTGAGCGATCGCCCTCCTGAAATCAGAGTTCCCTAACTGCAAAAGACTTACAGACAAGCCAGTGCTAGGATGGGGGAGTCTCAGTGAAATCCACAAGACTAGGAACATCGGAATTCTCAACTCAATTGATCCAGGGATTAAATCCCCACTGCCACTGAGAAGGGTTGGAAACAGGGTTTAAATTTTTAACCCTAGTTCCTTAAACTTACTCATTTTTATTCTATCATAAGGATATGAGTAAGTTTAGGATTTCGGAAGCAGCAAAAATCATGCAGAGTATCACCTTTACATTATTGTCGAATGCTAGTCTTTATGGTAGCCGAAGTCACCCGAACAAAAAGATTATTGAGGAGTTAAAAAAAGTCAGTGAAGAGTTTTAAGACCAAGCTAGACCTAAATAACCAACAACGAACACTCATGAATAAGCACGCCGGAGTTGCTCGACACGCTTGGAATTGGGGACTCGCTACCTGTAAGGAAATATCAGAAGCCGGAGGTAAACTCCCAAGCGCCATAGACTTACATAAGAGATTAGTAGCCGAGGTCAAAAGTCAGAATCTTTGGTACTATGAGGTATCCAAATGTAGCCATCAAGAAGCCCGGGGTAACCTAAATAAAGCGTTTAAGCGAGGAAAAACAGGTCAAAGGAACAGGTTTCCCCAAGTTTAAGAAAAAGCCTGTCCTGAGCGAAGCCTGTCCTGAGCGAAGTCGAAGGGCCGAAGGGAACATCAAAGATAGTTTTTACCTGGAAGGAAGCATTAAAATTTCCGGTTATTGGGTGAAGCTACCTCGGATTGGTTGGGTAAAAAGCCATGAACCGTTACCTCCTGTCAATCCCAAAAG
>JAABSJ010000369.1 GCA_011390515.1 Oscillatoria sp. | reverse complement strand
CCTAAATGACATTCGTAGACGGAGATGGGTTTGGTGAGGGGGTCGCTGTTGCGACGTTCTTCCATCCAGTCTTCGTCGTTCCAGTTGTAGGTGTCGAGGTCGGTGACGATGGAGGCGGTTTTGGGCCGGGGTTCTTGTTGGAAACCGTAGGGGTCAGATTTTTCGTAAATGTGACCGGCGGAGTTTTTGATTTCATATTTGTAATGTTCGCCGACTCCGAGGTCCGGGATGAAGAGTTCCCAGACGCCGTTGCCGCGTTTGGCCATTTGATGTTTGCGTCCATCCCAATGGTTGAAGTCGCCGAGGACGGAGATGTTACGGGCGTTGGGGGCCCAGACGGCAAAGTAAACGCCTTTAACGCCGTTGACTTCTAGGGTGTGAGCACCGAGTTTTTCGTAGATGCGATGGTGGTTGCCTTCGGCGAAGAGGTGGATGTCGAGGTCGGTGAGTTTGGGGGACCGAAAGGCGTAGGGGTCGTACATGACCCGTTCGTGCTCGCCTTCTTTGATGCGGAATTGGTAGTTGGCGAGTTCAGCGGTTTCAATGATGCATTCAAAGAAGTGGGGGTTATGCACGGACTGCATGGGATATTCTTGGCGCTGTTCCGGGACGATGACGGATACGCTGTCGGCGTTGGGGAGGTAGGCGCGGACGGCCCAGTGGGAGATTTTGCCGTTGTCCTGGATGGGATGAGCACCGAGGATTTCAAAGGGGTCTTGATGTTGATTTCCAACTATCTGATGGACTTGATCCGGGGCGATTGTTATGGTCATGTTGTGTTGCCTAAATGCAGTTCATGAATGGGTTTCGATATCTGTGCGGTTGATTAACCCTGGTTTAGGGTTCCGGCACAAGGGTTAGATATTAGACCTCTTGCAAAATACCGGATTGATCCCCCCAACCCCCCGGGAGATCCCCCTCCCGTCCCCCTTAAAAAGGGGGAAGCCAGAGGAATAAATGTTTAGTTCCTGGGGGCTTAAGAGATTTATGCAAGAGGGCTATTGCGATCGCCTCGGGTAGGGGGGTTGATGATGGCTTCATCTTAGAGATTTTTGGGTCTCTGGGATGAAGGCTACTACACCGGATCCCTAATCCTCTGGCGATCGCCTCCTTAGAGGGAGCAACTCTTTTACAGGACTGACGCTGGTTCAAGGGATTGAACCCGATGGGGTTGATGCTTTTGATGAAAAGCACCTCCTCTCTACTTCAGGTGATGGGTCAGTCCTGTTCTATCAATACACCAGAAATATTAAGGATTGTAAACTAAAATGGTCCGTTCAAAACGGAAAAATCGCCCGGAGTAATTCTCTCACGGGCAAGCGATTAATCATGATCTGTCCGGGAGGGAGTGGCCCGATCGCGGTGGTTGGACTGCCATCGTAGGGGGCGATCGTCCCTCGAAATGCCGGATCTTCGAGCAAGGCGGCATATTCTGCCGGGGTCAGGGGGGTGCCATCAACGGGCGATCGGCCTTGGGTAATAATTTCCGTTCGCAAGATTTCCTCGGGGACATCAGAGGCGGGAGGTAAAGCGGCAGCGAGTGGGGTGATCCCCAACAGCATTCCCCCGACTAAAATCAACTGAATTAAAGGGGGGTGACCCGAGAGTTTAGGACCGATGGATTGGTGGCGATCGCTCATACAAATTAATAGATGATCTTCTTAACTTTTCGTATCATATTTTTAGCCATTTTCTATCAGTCTAAGGTCATAAATAAGTCGCAACACCGGGCGGAGGTTTTAACCCCCGCCTAAGATCTGCAAGTCGGTTAAAACCTGAAATCTTCCACCATTCTCAACCCCGGCGAGGGATCAATCCCCCGCCTGGTGTTGCAACGGGTGCAAGATTTCAGTTAAAACCCGACTCAAAACATGAAACCCATAAGACCAGCAGTCAGTTTCAAGCGACTTAAGTAGACCTCTTGCAAAAAAAAGGATTGATCCCCCCAACCCCCCTTAAGAAGGGGGGCTTTAAAGAATTTTGCAAGAGGTCTAGTTGTTAAGCTAGGGAGTGAACTACCGTCGGGTGTTGGTGGTGCAAAATCTCAGTTAACCGAATTTACCACCTGATACCAAATCCGTTTGGTAAAAGTCGGTTTTCCCTTTGAACCCGCGCTTGTCGGGCTTTATCCGCGAGTGCCCCACCCTTGAAGATGTGGGTTTTTATAGACTTTGATAACCGAATTTATACCAAATCCGGTTGTTTAGCGTTTCTCATGTCCATAAGGAATACGCCCTCACCCCAAACCCCTCTCCCAGCCCTTCGACTTAGCTCAGGGGGAGAGGGGCTTTGAAAAGTACATA
>JAABSJ010000368.1 GCA_011390515.1 Oscillatoria sp. | reverse complement strand
AAAGGGTGAGTCCCAAAAAACACCTAAGTTTTATCAGTTTAGGGCTTAACTTTGACCCAGGTAACTAAATTTAATGATTTTTTCAGGATTTGGTGGACTTATAAGACTCTTTTTCTCAACCGCAGGAGCTAGAAGTCTTTATATATATGGGTTTCAGCGTCTAAACTGGTGTGCCAGATTCCTCATTGATTAGATAAACTTATCACCACAAGTCCTAGAGAGCCCATTAGCTTTCCTTTCAGCAAAATTATCGGCCACTACGGAGCCATGTAAAAATAAGTTAACCAATTTGTACCTAAAAGCATTATCCAGATAGGGGTAAAGATAAAATTTGCATAACTTATTTTACAATACACTTTAGCGCGATTTTCAGCCACAAAATATCAGCATCCTAATAGGCATTATCAATTTTTATTAGGGTTTCCTCAAATATAATTCCAGCGGAGCTTGACGTTTGATAGTGGGTGCTGTTTGGTAAATGTAGGTCCAGCCGCGTTCTGCATCTTCACGCTCTAAGGCGGTGACTTTTTCTCGCCCAACCAGCCCCAAACTAAATAGTTTTTGTAAATAAACACTCACATTGCCTAGAGCCTTTTTGCAAGTTTTTCCTTATTTTACCTGATAAACTCACGAAATTTTTCATAACAAATTATCATGCCGAACGCCATAAAACCGCCTACACACTGTATTACCGAAAAAATTAATGAAAAATACAAAATAAATGGAAAACACAAGCCAGCAGCAACAATAAATATCCAGTGAAACTTATTGATTTTTCTATGTAAAATAACTATTCCATTGTTAACTAATAGCATTAGACCACTAAAAAATATTGATTTTAGCAAAAATCCAAACCAAAAAAATTGAGCTAAAAATCCAATAATTAGCCCGACTGACAAGATGTACAGTATAAAAAATACAAGACCATTTTTCCAAAACATTAAGTTATGCACTGCTTTACCTTCAGCCCCCTGCAAAATTTTGAGTGATATTTTAAGCCAATTTCGCTGAATAAATCTAGTTTTTTCCTATTCCAACCCAGAACAGGCAATTTTGGATAAATGGGACGAGGCTCCTGCTCGAATGCTGACAATGCCCTTTAGTGTAATACCAATTAAATTTAAGCCTGCATAAGATGAAACTCAGCCGGCTCAAACTTAGTAGCTAATAACGTATCGAGGATAAAGTTGTAAGATGTTAAAGATTGGATCTGTTCTGGGGTGAGCATTTCTAGTTCTTTAGTCACACGCTCGCGTAACTCCTGGAGCGAGGCAAAGTTCTCCCCTTTCCATAGGCTCTTGAGGAATTCCCATAGCCTCTCAATCGGATTGACTTCGGGGCTGTGAGGCGGTTGAAACACTGGAATTAAATTCTCAGGCCATTCCAAGGCTTTAGCTCTATGGGCTGGGGCCCCATCTATTTGAATCACTGCAATGGTATCACCGAGTTGTTCAGAGATTGCATCAATAAAGGATTGAAAGTTTGTACTGTTGAGCTTTTCGTATTCTTGGGTAAAGTGCCACCCGGAATAGGGTTCAACTATCCCATATAGCCAGAAAGCTTCTCGCGGCCATTGGACTTTTGCAATCGGTTTGACACCGTGAGCGGTAATCACCCGACCCGTTTGCGTCTTGCGTCCAATTCGGGTTTCATCTTGACAAAGGTAGCGTAGGGGCTGATTCAACTGAAAAAGCGCCTGAAACTCCATTACAGCTAGGCGAATGTTTTTTTTAAATTGATTAATCGCTTCGGGATGTTGGTGAACACTCTGTGGGCGAGGGACTTTCAACTTGGCTTTGAGTTCGTCGCGTACAAACCGACGTACAGTAGCATACTTCAGTGTCAAGTTAAACGAATTCTGGAGCCACTCTACAATTTCACCATAGCTGCCAAACCCTTGCTCCGTGCTGAGACGTTCTTCCAAGGCGGTCTTGACCTGACCTGCAATTAACGGTTTCGCCCCAGGTGCTACTTTGACCTCTAACAATGCTTTTAGCCCCCCTTGGCGGTACTTCTGTAGCCATCGGGTAATGGTGGAGGGGTTGCGCCCTAAGCGCGCCGCCAGCTCTTGATGTTGCGTTACTTCACCGCTTTTGACCCACCACAACAACAGTAGGCGCTCTTTTTGAGCGGCACTCCGAGCGTGCTTCATGGTTTTTTCCAAATACTCAACACTTTCAGCTATTTCCAGCTTCATCCGACCTGCCATAAGCCCCCTCTACCAAACACTGGTTCCATCTTATGCTATCTCATATTAAATTGGTATTACGCAATCGGTAACATCGAAACCTAAATCTAGAGGCGATTCGCTTTCTCACCTCTACATTTAGGGTTTGTTCTGCAAAAATGCTTAAATTCAGCTTT
>JAABSJ010000367.1 GCA_011390515.1 Oscillatoria sp. | reverse complement strand
ATCATCTGCTGGTGTTAATTAATGATATTTTGGATATCTCCAAAATCGAAGCCGGAAAAATGGATTTGTATTTGGAGGATTTTAATATCGATGAGTTGATTGAAAATGTGGTGAGTACCGCTCAACTCTTGGTGGAACGAAATGAAAACACTCTGCGGGTGGAGTGCGATCGCAATTTGGGGATGATTTATGCTGACTTGACGAAAGTCCGTCAAATCCTGCTGAATCTTCTCAGCAATGCCGCCAAATTTACTAAAAACGGTCAGATTACCCTCTCCGTTAGCTTATTTTGTCCCACAAACGGGGCAATGCGCTCTGCCCCTAACGGGACCGCCTCCTCTTGGATTCAGTTTGCGATCGCTGATACCGGCATCGGCATTACCCCCGAGCAACAGCAGCATCTGTTCAAACCCTTCATGCAAGGGGATGCCTCCACCACAAGGGAATATGGCGGCACCGGATTGGGACTCGCCATTAGTCAACGTTTCTGTCAAATGATGGGCGGCGAAATCTCCGTAGAAAGTCTACCCCTGGGAGGCTCCTGTTTTACCGTGTTGATCCCCTGTGAAGTGGTTGCTCCCTAATTCTAGGGACTCTTTGCTCATGCCGTCCCCTTTTCGATTAAGATCCAAGATTGAGAGAGCAGTCTATATCTGGACTGTCCAATTAAGCTGTAAGAGAGGGAACGCTGTGCCACATACCATAGTAACCAACACCTGCGAAGGCGTCGCCGATTGTGTCGATGCCTGTCCCGTTGCCTGCATTCATGAGGGTCCAGGGAAAAATGTTAAGGGGACGGATTGGTATTGGATTGATTTTGCCACTTGTATTGACTGCGGCATCTGTGTCCAAGTTTGTCCGGTAGAAGGGGCGATTATCGCCGAAGAACGACCGGAACTCCAGCAGACTCCGCAATAAAAAAGGAGTGAAATGGCGATCGCATTCGATCACAGAGGTGGCACATGATTGGGCGGATTTGGCAACAATTAGTTAGGTTCTTTCGGGCCGTTTGGGGAGGGTTCAAAGGTTCATCTCATCGGTCTGAATTGGAAGCGAGACGAGACATTCACCCCCTAAGTGATTCCGAATTAGAGCATTATTTTCTCCAGTTGCTCGATGGCATTCATAAAGGTTGGCAGCAAGTTAAGGTGCGGCGATTTTTTGAAGCGTTTCGCGATCGCGTCACCGATGAGCGCTGGAGTACCTGGTTACGGCAATTTGGTGGCCGTTTACTGGCTTCTCCCGCCACTAATCACGAATTGGCCCTCCGCTTGCAGCATCTCGGGGAACTCGGATATGGGTCCGTTAGTACCGAGGCTCGTCAAATTGCCACGCAGTTATTGGCAAGGGAAGCACCCTCAGACATTCACCGCCCCACACCCACTGAAAAGGAGGAACCGCCGCAGAATGCTGAAGCGATAGGGACTCAAACTGCATCAACTCAGTTGAATCTCTCGGAAATATCCAATCCCGTGGAGAGTTCCGAGACTGTGACACCGGAGTTAATAACAGAATCAACTCAATCAGAAACTGCCCCCGCATTAGCCGTGAGTCTGGATGAGTTGGGGCCGATTCAAGAGCAAGAAACTCCTCTGGGAATTCAAACCCTGGATGAACCTTTGGATGTGAACGGATGGTTTACCCGAGGGGTGGAACGCCTGGAAGCCGGGGACGATCGCGCTGCTCTAAATGCCTTTAATCGGGTCATCGAACTCGAACCCAATCATGCCAGAGCTTGGATGAATCGAGGCAATGCCTTGTTTAATTTAGAACAATCTGAAGAGGCTCTATCCGCTTATGATCGCGCCATAGAACTGCGCCCGGATGATGGGTTTTCTTGGGGGGCGCGGGGGGATGCCCTTTACGATTTAGAACGCATTGATGATGCATTAATTAGTTGGAATAAATCTTTAGAATTAAAGCCAGATAATCCCGAAGTGTGGTATAATAAAGGGTTGGCCTTGGGAATTAATTTAGGCCAATGGGATGAGGCATTAGCCAGTTTAGAGCAGGCGATCGCCCTCAACGCCAATGATGTGCAATTTTGGTTTTATCGCGGGATTGCGCTATCGAGTTTAAATCAGTTAGAAGAAGCATTAACCAGTTGGGATAAAGTCTTAGAAATGAAACCCGACTTTCGCGATGCCTGGATTAATAAAGGGGTCGTGTTGCAAAAACTAGGCCGTTATTCCGAGGCGATCGAGGCGAATAATCAGGCGATCGGCTTGTTATCCCACTAGATGGAAAGATAGAAACCAAGTTCGTAGTAACGACTTCAGTCGTTACCCCGTGAAGAAAGCGTAAGCTTTCATCACGCCCCCATGAAAGATAGAAACCAAGTTCGTAGTAACGACTTCAGTCGTTACCCCGTGAAGAAAGCGTAAGCTTTCATCACGCCCCGTTGGATGCTGTGCCTCCAATTTTGGGTGTCATGGCTTGCGCCTTGACACCCTAGCAACGACTGAAGTCGTTACTACAAACATTGGGTACATTCTCCAATTTTGGGTGTCATGGCTTGCGCCTTGACACCCTAGCAACGACTGAAGTCGTTACTACAAACATTGGGTACATTCTCCAATTTTGGGTGTCATG
>JAABSJ010000366.1 GCA_011390515.1 Oscillatoria sp. | reverse complement strand
CGCCCCGATGGGTATCACGAATTGTCAATGGTCCTGCAAAGCATCGACTTAGGCGATCGCGTCGAAATTCGCGCCAATGGCACCGAGGACTTTCGGATCCACTGCCAACATCCGGAAGTGCCCTGCGATCGCACCAACCTCGCCTACCGCGCCGCAGAACTCCTCAAAACCACCTATCCCAACGCTTTTGAGCAATATGGCGGTGCCGATATCTTCATCGACAAACAGATTCCCGTCGCTGCCGGATTAGCTGGGGGTTCCAGCAATGCTGCTGCCGTGTTGGTGGGTTTGGAAATGCTCTGGGACCTCGGCTTAACCCAACCGGAATTACAAGATTTAGCCAGTCAACTGGGTTCGGATATTCCCTTTTGTATCACCGGAGGGACTGCCTTGGCAACGGGACGGGGAAACGAACTCGAACCCCTGCCGGATTTAGAAGGATTGTATGTAATTCTGGCAAAATATCGCAGTTTAGGGGTTTCTACCGCTTGGGCGTATCAAACCTATCGCCAACAATTTGGCAGTAGCTACGTTCGAGAATCCACCGATTTAGCTGCTAGACAACAGCGTGTGCATTCCGGGCCCATTGTGAAGGCGATCGCGCTTCGGGATGAAATGAAAGTGGTAGAATGTTTGCACAATGACTTAGAAAAAGTCGTTTTGCCCGAATATCCGCAAGTATTAAAACTGCGGCAAACCTTTGAACAATTTGATGTTTTAGGAACTATGATGTCCGGTTCCGGACCCACCGTATTTGCCCTCACCGACTCCCGGGAAAAAGCAGAACAAATCCGCGCGCAAGTTCAAACCAACCTGGGAAATCCGGACCTAGATTTTTGGATTGCTAAATTCATTAATACCGGGATTCAGTTAGCCCCAGGGGTCCATTAGGGGCGGTCTGTTCTCTCGATATCCAAATCTAAAGGTTAAAATTTAAACAGTCCATTCACCCTAGACAATTCATGACTAATCCCACACCGACTCAACCCAGACCCCTCTCAGTGACTCATGAAGAACCCGTGCAACCCACTCTGATGCGGTGCTTTATGGGTTCATTGATTTCTGGAGGATTTGCTTATGCCTGTATGATGCTCACCAGTGCGATCGCCTCCACCTTTGCCAACAAACCGATTCACTCGGATAATCCGATCGCCGTTAATATTTCCGCCGCAGTTCGGACATTAGTCACCGGGGTGAGTACCCTAGCAACCTTTATCTTTGCCTTTGCTGCCTTGGGTTTATTTTGTCTGGGACTGCAACTGTTGTTTCAAAAATTTACGAAAACATCCTAAATTCTGGGGCATCAATTGAGGAAGATAGAACCCCATCCCCGGCATTATGACGGGGGTTTTTTTGTTGCTCAGAAGGAGTGAGGAGTGCGAGCATCTTGCTCGCTCTTTTTTGAGGATAGCGAGCAAGATGCTCGCACTCCTCTGACTCCCTCTTTTTTGAGGATAGCGAGCAAGATGTGATGCCTACGGCACGCTGCGCGAACGCACTCCTCTGACTCGCTACAACTCATAATTCCAGCAACCGCTATATATAAAAAGTGGAGGCTAAAACCCGGGTAAATTAACCCCGGTTTTTAGATCCGAGAAACCCATCACTTAGTATTCATAAGGATTTCGGGGTTCGGAAATTTCTTCAATTGAATTCGCTACAATCGTCAATTGACGCCGATCGCCCAAAATTTCCGTACTCATTTCCCCTTGGATTTCTAACCAAGTATCGGGAGGATAGGCGGCGCGACTTTGGGATAATTTCACCGGCAGCCCGACGGGATAGGCATCTGCCGCACAACAGGTAATCACAAAGCGAGAAATTAAGAAGTATTCCTCGGGCAAGTCTGGGAGATGAATGACAAACCCTTCGACATTGACTCGTTGTCCGGTGTAAGCATCGGGTTCGGGATAAACTGTTAACGTTCGCACCCAGTCAATCAGCGATCGATCCTCGGGTTTTCTGGCAGTGCGAAACGCTTGGGGTTGGGATTGGGTGACGGGTAAAAAGTCGTTGAGATCCCGCATCATCGCCTTCTCGCTGGCAAAGACTCTCGGACTGATTAGGAAACCCAGGATCGCCGTGACTAAGAGTAATGTCGCACTCCATCCCGGAGGAAACAGGGTAATATGCTGCATCTCGGGGGTTGCGGTGCTCGCCCTTCGATTCCGCACCCGTTGCGATCGCCTCTGTTGATAGACCAATTGTGCAGTTTTATAGCAGGCGAGCAGAATCAAGAACACCCCAGTCCCGTTGGTGAGGGCAAAGAAATTCGGGTGAATTAAGATATTTAATTCCCCACTCACCCAATATTTGAGGAGTAATATACCCCAAGCTAAGATCGCGAGGACTTCGATCCAGGGTCCCCAGGTCGAAAATCGGAAAAGTTTGGGAGATTGAACAGCCATATTAGATTATGAAGGTTTCCAGTTGCAAGAGGAACGCGATCGGCAAGGGAGGGATAGGAGGGGGAATGGAGGTGGAGATTTCAACTCCTCGCCCTCATCCCCCAACCCCTTCTCCCAGGGGGAGAAGGAGAGCTAGAAGTCTAGCCCTGTCAAGGTGGTAAATTTAATGACGAAAAATCGTTATTTCTTGTAGGGGCGCAATGCTTGCGCCCAAGGGCGCAAGCATTGCG
>JAABSJ010000365.1 GCA_011390515.1 Oscillatoria sp. | reverse complement strand
CGTCAACTTGTAATGCGCCTGTCCCCCAATATTTTCCGGTAACCCGGCATTGGGAATACAAGACACCACAAAGGGGGAATTTTCAGCCAAATAACGGATATGTTCCTTCATTTGAGCCGGACCCGTGGCACAATTGAGACCCAAAATATCAATGGGATAGGGTTCTAAAATGGCCAAAGCTGCACTAATATCAGAACCGACCAACATCGTGCCCATGACTTCCATCGTGATGGAAACCATCAAGGGTAACCGCTGACCTCTTTTATCAAAAACTGCTTCAATGCCATTTAATGCTGCTTTAATTTGCAACACATCCTGACAAGTTTCCACAATTAATAAATCAACGCCGCCATCAATCAAACCCTCGGCTTGTTCACTAAAAGCGTTTTTCAGGGTATCAAACTCAATATGTCCCAAGGTGGGTAATTTGGTCCCGGGACCGATTGAACCGGCGACAAACCGAGGTTTTTCCGGGGTAGAATATTCGGCAGCTACGCTTTTAGCCAGTTCTGCAGCGGTTTTATTCAGTTCATAAGCGCGATCGCCGAGATCATATTCCGCCAAGACAATGGAAGTCCCGCCAAAGGTGTCGGTTTCGATGACATCGGCACCGGCTTCCAGGAACCCGCGATGGACAATTTTCACCGCTTCCGGGTTGGTATAGACGAGATATTCGTTACAGCCTTCAAAGTCCTTGCCGCCAAAGTCATCAGCAGTCAGGTTTTGAAATTGCAGACTGGTCCCCATTGCCCCATCAAAAACCAGAACCGGGCGATCGGGACTATGCAGACGTTGAAGAAAAGCAGGGGTGGTCATAGCAACATCAAGATAAGATTTAGTATTTGATTACTTTATCTTATTCTGGTTTAAGGTTCAGCAGTCCAGACCCAAGTTTTTGGATCCACTCTCCTGTTGGCGCGACGGAGAGTGAAAGTATAATCCGTACAGGGTAGGCCCCTTTCACCTGGGGACCTCTGGCTTCTGGCGGATTGGGGGCGATCGCTCCTGGGATAAATCAACCGGCTATTACAGATTGTCAATGGGATGGGTGGGGAGAGGGCGATCGCCTCTGCAACACCAATTACTCGCCAACATCCTGTAAAACCCGCGCGTATAGTTCGTCGCTAACCCGAAACCGGGAAATATCAATTAACTCATCGATTAAAGGTTTAATTTTAGGAATCAATTCCCGGCGTTTAGCAACAATCAAAATACCTAAAACCCCCGTGAGTTTTATTCCCAGACGAGAAGCAACGGCTCGACCTTTCCGTTCATCAATTAAGAGCCGATCAGCATTTAATTCTCGGGCTAAGGCAATCGCTTCTGCTTCCCCTAGATCTAACGGTTCTTGTTGCAGTGCTATCACGAAAGAAGGGTTAACCACCGGACGAACTTGAATCCAATCTAAATCCTGCACTTCCCTTGTACCGGGGACGGGAGTCTCCACCCCAGTTAGCTCGTTGTAAACTGCTTCAGGAATAACAATCTGAGTATAAAGTTGTTGCAGTAGGTCTAGCTGGCGAATGGCCGCCAGATTGGTAATGGGTGAAGTGTTGCTAACGACTGTCACAAATCCCCCAATTCCTTGAGATTTTTAATATCCAATTCATAATCTTCTATTTCATAAGAATACGGGGGAATATTGCGAGAAATCAGCAACTTCTCAAACCCAATTCTTGGCATCCCAGCTAATTGGCTGGCTTGGACCAAAGAGAGCTTTTGTTGTTGGAAAAGCAGCATGGCAATTTCCTGCTTTAACTCGGCCTCAGTTATTTGTGCCGCTTCCAGGATTTCATCGGGAATGGTAACGCTCATGATTCGGGGTTTCTCAACTGGCTACTGTGATCTTACCGGATAGAGCAGGGAGTTGGGGGCGATCGGTCCTGGGATAACTCCACCGACGATTACAGATTGTCAATGGGATGAGTACAGCAAGAAATTGTCCGCACGGGTTGGATAGTTGAATCGGAAAGTCATGCCGCTAGATTAGTCCAACTATATGTTATGAAAAGATTATGAATGAACCTCAATTGTTTGACCTCATTGAACTGTTAGTCGATTTACCAAATTATCATTTGCCAGCCGGAAGTCATGGCGCGATTGTGGAGTGTTTTGCCGCAGGTGAGTATGAGGTGGAGTTTGCCAATGAAGATGGAGAAACTCTGGCATTATGTACCCTCTCCTCAGAAGAATTTATCGTGGTTTGGAAGGCGAACACGAAGAGTTGGCTTTCCGTATCTGAGCGGCTGGGGGCTGTGCTTTCCCGGTTGTCGGAGGAACGTCAACAGGAAGTTTTAGAGTTTGCTCGGTCTGTTTATTCTCCTGGGAAAAGTGGATGAATTCAGCAATTTCTCAAACCCACTACATCCTGCCAATTCCCCACAAAAAAGCAGCTTTCACAAAGGCTGCTTTTCTATTTTTCCCCTCAATCATCCTCATACTCGGCCCAAGAATTGGGGGTTTCTGAGACTGCTACCTTCAAGCGCACCCCTTCTGGTAACCGGCGCTTGGTTTCATCGTAAATGTATTTGGCGATCATCTCTGCGGTGGTTTCATATTCCGGTGGCATCACGTCATTGAGGACACAGTGATCTAATCCGCCTTTGGTAACATCGCGTTTTGCCCAACGGAGGGTTTTGAAATCGGCAACCATGACCTCGTGGGGGCAGTATTCTGAGGAGTGT
>JAABSJ010000364.1 GCA_011390515.1 Oscillatoria sp. | reverse complement strand
CGGGACGAGTCCCTTTATCTAACCCAAGGGGGTTAGAGCCTCACTGGGGGTTATTTCAGGCATTTCAGCCTTATTTCACTCCCAAACGTTTCGCACTTCGTCATTAAATTTACCACATTGACAGGGCTAGATGTTGAAAACCCCCCTTAAAATGTAGAGGCGATTCGCGAATCGCCTCTACATTTTAGGATTTAACTTTAAAGATTGTCTAAGTTCTGTAGGGGGAGATAAACCGACTTCTCGGGGCAGGATATTAAGACGGCCCCTCAGACATCGGTGTTCATATTTCAGTCTTGAAATCCAAATCATTTAACCTAAATAAACGCAAGAACATTATGCTCAAAAGTGAACTGGGTAGAGAACTTTGTGGCGAGTTGGCAACGGCTGAATCTCGCGAATGGCTGGTCACGAATGGGACAGGCAGCTATGCCTCCGGTACCGTTGCTGGACTGCTGACACGCCGCTATCACGGATTACTAATGGCAGCACTTCATCCGCCGTTGGGTCATACCCTGCTGTTTTCTAAACTTGATGAAGTGGCGAGTTATGGGAGTGAAGATTATCCTCTGTTTACGAATCGATGGGCGGATGGGACGGTAGAACCGCGAGGATATGAGGTTATAGAACGGTTTCATTTAGAAGGTTCTATTCCGGTGTGGAGTTATGGGTTTGGGGATGCGTTGTTAGAAAAGCGGATTTGGATGCAGCAGGGGGAAAATACTACTTATATTTCTTATACCCTACGCCGGTCCAGTTTGCCGATTACTTTGACGATGAAAGGGTTTGCGACTTATCGCGATCGCCATCATACCACCCAAGAAAATAGCCGGTTCATGCAGGTGGAGTCGGTGAAGTCGGGTCTGTGTATTACAGCATTTCCCGGGGCGGTTCCGTTCTATTTGTATGCCGTTGGAGGCGCAGTCAGTCCGGCACATCAGTGGCATTATGGGTTTGATTTGGCGGTGGAAAAGAGTCGGGGAGGGGACTGCCTGGAAGATTTACTGCAAGTGGCAACCATTCAAGGGGAGTTACAACCGGGACAATCTTTGGCGATCGCCGTGAGTACGGATTGCCATGCCAGTTTAGGGGTAGAAAGTGCCTTACAGTCTCGTCGGCAGTTGGATCAACAGTTAATCAAACGCGCCCTCAAAGGGAAAGGACTCAAAGGCAAAAAAAGGAAGGATTATCAGTTGTCCCGAAAATCCCCGGAGTGGGTTCAGCAGCTTGTGTTGGCTGCCGATCGCTTTATTGTCGATCGCCCCTACCCAGACAATCCCGATGGCAAAACCATTATTGCCGGATATCCGTGGTTTGGGGATTGGGGACGGGACATGGCGATCGCCCTCCCCGGTTTAACCCTCTGTACCGGACGTCCAGAGATTGGCAAATTGATTCTCCAAACCTTTGCCCAGTATGTAGATCAGGGAATGTTGCCCAATCGGTTTCCCGATCATGGAGAAACCCCAGATTATAATACCGTAGATGCGACCCTGTGGTATTTTCAGGCTATTCGGGCTTACTATCAGGCTACAAAAGATAAAAAACTGCTGAAAGAATTATGGCCGGTGTTGAGAGAGATTATCCACTGGCATCAACAAGGCACAAGATATCAGATTCAGATGGATCCGGAGGACGGATTGCTGTATGCCGGGGAACCGGGAGTGCAACTGACTTGGATGGATGCGAAAGTCGGCCAATGGGTGGTGACTCCCCGTCAGGGTAAGGCCGTGGAGGTGAATGCCTTGTGGTATAATGCCTTGCGGACAATGGCGGAGTTTGCCCGGAAGTTGGGGAAACCCGATGAGGAATATCAGAAGTTAGGCGATCGCACCCTAGCGGGATTTGATCGCTTCTGGGATGAAGGGTTGGGATATTGTTACGATGTGATTGATACAGCCAATGGCAATGATGCATCCTTACGCCCGAATCAGATTTTTGCGGTATCTTTACCGGATAGTCCGTTACCGGGGAAGCGACAACGAGCGGTGGTGGAGGTTTGTGGGCGATCGCTGCTCACCTCTTACGGATTGAGGAGTCTAGCTGCGACAGACCCCAATTATATCGGACATTACGGGGGAACCCTCCTAGAACGGGATGGCGCTTACCATCAGGGAACTGTCTGGGGATGGCTGATTGGACCTTATATTTCCGCCTATCTGCGGGTTACAAAGGACCCGAAAACTGCGGCTACATTCCTGACTCCCCTTGCCAATCATTTGTTAGAGGCTTGTATCGGTAATTTCAGTGAGATTTTTGACGGAGATGCGCCAATGACACCGAATGGGGCTTTTGCTCAAGCTTGGACGGTGGCGGAAGTGCTACGGGTTGTGGCTGAATTGAAGATTGAACAGTAAATGATTGAGCAATAATCATCTCGGTCAACCCTGACTCCTTCAGGGGTCAGGGTTGACAAGGTTTATTTGTAGGGGCGCTTCTCGAAGCGCCTCTACATGAAATAACGATTTTAGGTCATCAAAGTTATCACCTGGACAGGCGCTTCTCGAAGCGCGGCTACCTGAAATAATGATATCAAAGTGATCACCTGGACAGGCGCTTCTCGAAGCGCGGCTACCTGAAATAATGATATCAAAGTGATCACCTGGACAGGCGCTTCTCGAAGCGCGGCTACCTGAAATAATGATATCAAAGTTATCACCTGGACAGGCGCTTCTCGAAGCGCGGCTACCTGAAATAATGATATCAAAGTGATCACCTGGACAGGCGCTTCTCGAAGCGCGGCTACCTGAAAT
>JAABSJ010000363.1 GCA_011390515.1 Oscillatoria sp. | reverse complement strand
TTGATGAGAACAGCTTAACAACGGATGAGGTATCGGTTCCGTTTCCGTTTTCAACACTGCCGCCACATTTAAAATATCCGCCACCACCGCGCTTGCCGTGGGACCTGCACCGGCCCCTCGTCCATAAAACATCACCTGTCCAATCGGGTCCCCTTCCACAAAAATAGCGTTATAAACCCCATTCACATTCGCCAAGGGATGTTCTTTCGGGACCAATGTCGGATGCACTCTCAACTGTAAGCGATCTTCAACATCGGTTTGAGTTTGAGGAGTAGGACCTGCTTCCCGCTTGGCGATCGCCAGCAACTTAATCACAAACCCCAGTTTTTCGGCATAAGCGATATCTTCTGCACTCACCTGACGAATCCCTTCGGCGTAAACTTGTTCACGCTTGATTCGTCCCCCAAATGCCAAAGATGCCAGAATCGCGATTTTATCGGCAGCATCCAAACCATCCACATCTGCCGTGGGGTCCGCTTCCGCATAACCCAATTTTTGAGCATCGGTGAGCACCTCCTGAAAATCCGCCCCTTCCAGTTGCATCCGGGTAAGAATGTAGTTGGTGGTGCCATTAACAATCCCCATCACCCCTTGGATGCGGTTGCTTCCCAAAGACTGCTTCAAGGGTTGAATCACCGGGATACCGCCTCCCACTGCCGCCTCCAACATCACATAGACACCCTTTTCATTGGCAGCAGTGAAGATTTCTGCACCATGCAGGGCGATCGCCGCTTTGTTGGCAGTGACAATATGCTTGCCAGAGGCGATCGCCTTCAACATCAGCGATCGCGCAGGTTCCAACCCGCCTATCAACTCCACCACAATATCAATCTCAGGATCCGTGACGATTGATTCTAAATCCGTGGTTAAAATATCCGCAGGAAGCTCAATATCCCGGGGTTTATCCAGCGATCGCACCCCCACCCGAGCAATTTCCAACTGCTGCAACAACGGATGCCGTCCTCCGGAGTCTAGCAAAATCTGCGCCGTTCCCGCGCCCACCGTTCCCAATCCCAGTAAACCAATTTTGAAAGTCACAATTCTAATCCATAACCGACTAACTTACCATTTTTACAGGGATTTGGCCCTCAAGTCGCCCGAATCCCTCCAAAAAATTGGCGATCGGTCCCGTTAAACACCCATCCGCAATCAAACCTCAAACCTCAACCCTCCAGTTCGTAGTAACGACTTCAGTCGTTTCTTCTCTTCCCCCTCCAACACCCCTCTCCCCAGTTCATCAAGTTCAACGTCCCGACTTCAGTCGTTTCTTCCCCATGCAATTCCCCCTCTCCCCAACTCACCCATACTGCGGCAGCAAAACGGAGAAAAATCCTGCATAGAGCAAAATTCCGATAGGAGTATCAAGGTTAATAGACTTCTTGCAAAATACTGGGGAGATCCCCCCAACCCCCCTTAAGAAGGGGGGCTTTTTAGAATTGGAAGAAGGGGGGCTTTTTAGAATTGGGCAAGAGGTCTAATCTTGAGTTACCTCCTGCTCCCAATTGCTCTCAATCAGAGTATCAGGATCGCCTAAAATAACATGGGGACGATGTACTAATTTCTCTAACTTGTCTAACGGTTCTACGGGAATGATGCGAAACCGTTTCCCTCGGCGTTCAATCTCCAGAGGTATCCCGGTTCTTAAAATTTCGTCGAGCAAATTGTCAAGATTGCCGCTTAATTCTTGGGTGGTAATACTTTTCATTTTTCTCCTCAACAATTTAAAGCCCCCCTTCTTAAGGGGGGTTGGGGGGATCTCCCCAGTATTTTGCAAGGATTCTATTTTATTTTGAAACAAGGCAAACCAGAGCGCCTCTAACCCAACTCCCCCTAAACTGCATCCGGATCTATCCCCATATCTCGCAAGCGTTGGGCAAGGCGATCGGCCCGTTGACGTTCCGCTTCAGCCCGTTGTTCTAGCTGTTGTCGCTGGGCTTTTTCTTCGCGGATTAAATCGTTCAACAGGGTAGGAGAAAAGACCTGATTTACAGGTAAAATTAAGTCCGAAAACTGCACGGAATGAAGCTCCTGTCCCGGCAAAAATTCTAAATCTTCGTAACCATTGTCATTGTTCGGGTTAAAACAAACTTGGATTTTCGACTTGTTCGGATCGACAATCCAATATTCTGGAATATTTGCCATCGCATATTCCGCGCGCTTAAGAATATAATCTTCCCGCCAATTATCCCTCGTGACTTCTACCACAATCGCGGGTTTTTCTTCACCATCTAACACCCCCATCCCTTCCGTCGTACAAACTCGTTCCCAAAGTTCAACCGAGCAAACCATGACATCGGGAAGTTTCTGGGCAGAATTTTCCGTGGAAACTCCTGGAAACCCCATTGCCATGAAAGGGAGATGATGACTGGCGAAATGACTGTGAAATTGAGCAATTAAAAAATTAGAAATTTGTTGATGTAATCGACTTGCAGTGAGCATTACCATCAAATTACTCCATTACAATGCCTGGATAAACTCAGATTTAACAGGATTCCTAGGGGAGAGATGAATTAAAGCTCAGTTTGAGGGAAACTATCAAATTTGAGCAACATCCTATCCCCATTCCCCATCAATATATTATTCCGATTATAACGCCAATTCCATCAGCCGTTTGTCATCATTCCCACCCACCCCATCTCCCCCATCAACCCCATCCCCCAAGGACAAATGACCAATGACAAATGACAAATGACAAATGACAAATGACAAATGACAAATGACAAATGACAAATGACAAATGACAAATGACAAATGACAAATGACCC
>JAABSJ010000362.1 GCA_011390515.1 Oscillatoria sp. | reverse complement strand
TATAGCGACCCTAAATGAATTTGACATAAAGATAGCGAGCAAGATGCTCGCACTCCAAGACTTTCAGCCTTGGATCCATTGTCAAACTGATTTAGACTAGCTATAGTAGTAACGACTTCAGTCGTTCTTAATTGTTCGTAGTAACGACTTCAGTCGTTTCTTATGTTCGTAGTAACGACTTCAGTCGTTCTCTTTCTTAGTTAGTAGTAACGACTTCAGTCGTTCTCTTATCTGATGTTCGTAGTAACGACTTCAGTCGTTCTCTTCTGTTCTTATGTTCGTAGTAACGACTTCAGTCGTTCTCCCTCTTAGTTCGTAGTAACGACTTCAGTCGTCATCCCCCCGGTCCAACTTTAAAATTCACACCCAAAAAACCGGGTTTCCATCCCAAAGTGGCTACAAACTGCCCCCAATCTTATCAAGAAACCCGATTTTTCCGCCCCCTCCTCTACCCACATCCTATCCCTTCTGCGAAAACTATTCAAAACATGGCAATCAGACTAGATAAAATTATAGTCATTGACATTGAAGCAACCTGCTGGGAAAAAGACCCACCCCCCAATCAAGAAAGAGAAATTATCGAAATTGGAATCTGTCCCCTGGATATCACCTCCGGGGAATTACTCCAAAAAGAGAGTATCTTAGTCAAACCCAAACAGTCCCAAGTGAGTGAATTTTGCACCCAACTCACCACCTTAACTCAAGCCCAAGTGAACCAAGGGGTATCCTTGGGCCAAGCTTGTTCAATCCTCAGAAATAAATATATTGCCCATCAAAGAATGTGGGCCAGTTATGGCGAATTTGATAAACGGCAATTTCAAGTAGAGTGCGAAAAAAAAGGGGTTCGCTATCCCTTTAGCAATCGTCATCTGAATGTAAAAACCCTCTTTTCCCTCATGTATGCCCTAGAAAAAGAAGTGGGTATGGCTGGGGCATTAGAACGGCTCAATTTGCCCTTAGAGGGAACCCACCACCGAGGTGATGATGATGCTTGGAATATTGCTAAAATTTTATCACAATTAATTACCCATCAACGCCACTGAACTCATGCTTAATATCATTAACTTGAACGATAATCAAAATACCTTAATCGAACCCTTGAGTCAATTACTCCTAGAAGGGTTTCGCGAAAACTGGCCGGAACCCCGGCCCACAATCGATGCCGCCAGAAAGGAAGTTTTGGATTCATTGACAGCCGATAGAATTAACCGAGTTGCCCTCAACTAGGCCGACCAAGTATTAGGATGGATTGGCGGAATTTCCCAATATCACGGTCATGTTTGGGAAGTTCATCCCCTAATCGTTGCTGCCAATTATCGCCGCCAAGGAATTGGCAGAACTCTATTAAAAGATTTAGAAGAACAATTCCTACAAAGAGGTGCATTAACCCTCTGGTTGGGAAGTGATGATGAAATGAATATGACCAGTCTTTCTGGGGTAAATCTTTACTCTAATCTGTGGGAAAAAATTCGGGATATTCAAAATTTACGAAGTCATTCCTATCAATTTTATCAAAAATGTGGGTTTGAAATCGTCGGCGTCATGCCCGATACCAATGGTAGAGGGAAACCGGATATTTATATGGCAAAATCTGTGGGTTTATAAAGAATCCCCCCCAAGCATTGATGAGGAAAACCGGAAAAGCCATAGCTCTTGTTGTAGCATCATCCTAGGTCGGTACAATCAAGGTTAGAAACCGGGTTTCTTGCCCAAAATTATGGGAATGAGCAGAAAGTTAGGACAGAAACCCGGTTTCTGGTCCCCTGAAGCTCATCCGGTCCCGACGCCCTAGAATACCTTATTTGATGTCGAGGGATAAATGAAAGGTCATCAATTCGTCAAAGCTGTAGCGATTCTCCCTTGGAGACGCTGCGCGATCGCCTCCCTACTGTGCGCCCTATCTTTAGCTTGTACGGGAACCGTGAATCGGCAAAGCACTCTCACAACCGCCAGCGCCAGTGATACCGAACCGAATATTTCCTATGGAGACTTAATTTTTCCCCAACAATCTGACTATTTGATGATTCCGGTTGGGTTTTATAAAGATGAAAAAAGCTCGAAAAGTCTATTTTCTAAGGATGTCTATCGAGATTCTGCCTACGATCGCATGAGTCTGATGACGATTTATAATTTGATTTTCCATAATCGGCGCACAGGAGAATCGCATTTACTCCTCAGCGAAAATACCTTAATTTCTTCGTTTCACCTCATTAATGAGGAAAATGAAGCCGGGGAACCGATTAAAAATCAGTTTGTTTTTATCGAGGTGATTCCTGAAGATACGAATCAAGATGGAAATCGCGATCGCCAGGATGCGGTGATTGGCTATGTCGCCAATGCTTCGGGGAAAAATCTCCAGCAGGTGACGCCGGATAATACGAACCTGGTGTTCTGGCAAATTGATAAACCGTTAGGGTTTTTGTTACTGAAGGTGGTTCAAGATTCTAATAGTGACCGTCAGTTTACGGGAGAAGATGATATTAGTTTTATCAAGGTTCCCCTGGGTAATCCGGGGATTGGATCGGATATTATTACGCCGGAGATGCGCGAGCAAATTAATCAGCGGGTTAAGTTATAGCGGTTACCACAGTTATGGGGAGTGCGAGCATCTTGCTCGCTAGGATAATAGCGAGCAAGATGCTCGCACTCCTTTTTGAATGGGTTATTAGAATCTGGGGGAGAACGACTGAAGTCGTTACTACGAACTAAGAAAGAGAACGACTGAAGTCGTTACTACGAACTAAGAAAGAGAACGACTGAAGTCGTTACTACGAACT
>JAABSJ010000036.1 GCA_011390515.1 Oscillatoria sp. | reverse complement strand
GGATTGCAAAATATAAATCCTCCAAACGTTCAACTGAAAGGAAGGTATCTGTAGGGGCGCAATGCTTGCGCCCCAAGGGCGCAAGCATTGCGCCCCTACATTGACGGGGCTATTCCGTTGAGCAGGGGTTTTTTGGGTATTTTATTTTTTGGAGTTCCCTAACTCTGACGAGGGAAAGGCAAGAGAGTCCCTTGTCCCTCCCGGGATGAGTGAATTGGAACTCGTTTTGGAGGGTTCAATACTGTGATGGCGATCGCTCAGGGGGAAAATTCCGGGGAAGTATTTTCCTGGACCACCGATCGCACTTCAGAAGGAGAGAGTGCCACGAGTTTTTCCGTTGCTTTAACTTGGGTGGGTTGATTTTCCAATTGTTGACGTTCTAGCAGTCCCCACTCGATCGCCATCTTCGTATAGCGCCGAGACGCCGCGCGATCGATTCCTAGGGACTCTGCCACCTCGTTCAAACTTAACCATTCCGGTTGATTGCGGAGTCGATGTAAATAGCGCGTGAGAATATCCTGATTGACTTTCATGTTGGGGTCACGACAAACATTGCCTCGGGGA
>JAABSJ010000361.1 GCA_011390515.1 Oscillatoria sp. | reverse complement strand
CCCAATGTCCGGTGAGGGTGCGAATTAAGTCTCCGGTTTGGGGATTCCAGAGTTTAATATCTGTATCTTCCGCATTGCCAGACGCGAGCAGAGTGCCATCGGGACTAAAGGCAACCGCCCGGACAAAGGAGCGATCGCCCTTAACACTCCTCACCAGTTCCCCAGATTGCCGGTTCCACAGTTTGACCGTCCCATCCTCACTCCCACTCACTAACGTTTGTCCATCGGGACTAAACGTGAGGGCTGTAACCGCATCTGTATGGCCGGTGAGGGTGCGAATTTCTTGGCCGGTATTGCCATTGGCCAGTTTGATGATGCCATCTCGACTCCCACTGGCGATCGTCTGATTATCCGGGGCCACCGCCACTGCGAACACCAAGGTCGAATGGGTCGGGAGAGTCGGACTGGCCGCCGCAAAATTATCCCCTAAGCGAGGTACATTTATCCCCGCTTCCCCGGCCAGACTCACAAAGGTATTAATCGGCATACCGACATTAAACCCGGATTTGACATCCACTGTATCTCCGGTATCGGGATTGTAAATCGGTTCCCCTTCGGCCCGTCCGTGAATGCCAATTAACCGGCCCTGATTGTCAAATACCGGACCGCCACTCATTCCCGAACGGGTGATATTGGTATAAATTAACCCATACCCATCCTCTAATGCGGTGAGAGGACGACCGGAAATCGTGCCTTTGGCCACCTGATAAATCCGTTCCGTAATCACTCGCCCTGGATGGGGCCAACCGGATACATAAATTGTCGCCCCTTCCATTGCGTCATCAGAATTGCCGAAATGAGCGACGCGGTAGGGGTTGGGACTGGTGAATTCCACCACTGCTAAATCCACCCCGGGCAGTTTTTTGACCCGGGAATAATCGACCGGATGGGTTTGAGCATCGGTGGTGAGAATGGCATACTCATCCGGGGTGGCGATCGCGTGTTTGGCCGTCAGTACCGTGTAAGTATTGCCATTGCGGGCAATAATCACCCCAGAACCCGGATTTTGGCCATTAATCACCACGGAAACCTCGCGACCCATAGCAGAAATCGCCTGTTCTTCAATGCCCTGGGTTTGGGTTAGAGAGATGGGAGCTTTTGCTACTAAAATGACGGCCCCTACCCCGAGGATCGCCGCTGATAGTCCCGTCCTAGACCAGTTCATACTGTTTTTGCCTCACCTTGATTGGGGAACATCTCGACGGGGGACTGGGGGGGTCCGACTTCCCAAGGCCGGGAGTTGGGGATATTCCCCGTTTAAATACTTATCCAAACTGATGTACAGGCGTTCGGTCGTTTCGGCGATCGGTCCTGCGGATGCCACCCGAATTCGGAACATTCGTTGCAACATTCCTCGGGGATTGCTGCCCCCACTGAGGGGAAATAACATCCCACTACAGGGTTCATTTTCCCCGGGGGCAACACAGGCGACCAGTTCGCCGTTCATAATCCCACTGGTAATATAGTTGAGGGTCCCATTGTCATAGTAGGTTTGAAAGCGCGTGGAGACTTCCTCACACTGTTGTTGAGCGTTACTCTCCGGGTCTTTGAGCGCATTTCCATCCCAAATCACCATTGGCATTTCCCCGTTAGGGGTACGTGCCATGGTGGCGGGAATTCCCTCAACGGTCCCGCAGAAAAAGCTCGTGGTTTCTTCTACTGGGGGTTGAGGTTGTGCGAGGGTCAGGGTAGCAGTCAGGGTCTGCAAGAGGGCGATCGCCCCGACCTTACTCCCTCGGATTACTGGTGTTAATAATGGCTTTTTCATCAGTTACTCGATTCCCTCTCCTGCACGATCTTAATTCTAGGTTTATCATGAAATGATAGTCTTGTGCCTCCGGTTCATGATCACAGGTGTGACTCCCATAGTTCCCACTCTGGATTATCCCCAACTCCACCTTCTGCGGACTCATTCCCAGTCCGATTTTCTCAGGACAAATTGAGGACCACTCTCGGGAAGCCGGTGATCCCAAGAAAGGGTGACAACCCCGGGTGGGTCCAGCCCCTAAACAATTCTCATTCAAGTTTTAACAAAGTTTTAAGATTTCCGAAAAGCCCCGGCGATCGTTCCAGACTGGAACGGAAATGTCACTTCCATCTCCCGTTTTTGTTCTATATCCTGGAGTTGGGTTCAACCCCCTCAACGGATCTAAACCCCGGATCCGATGAGTATTTATATTTGTTCATATTTTTTTGAGAAACTTAATAAAAAAAAGGTTATTTTAATGATAAGATTTGATGAACTTAGCGATAAACCTTTAGAAACAGGTTAATCGCAAATCTGCATTTTAAACAAGGAGTTGAGTAGAAATGACTATGGATAACGTTACTGTCAAACCCGAGACCCGTAATCATAAAGGATTTTTCGTTCAAGAAGCCTCTTATAAGCTGATGGGGATTGAAGATTCTGGCTGGGCACTGATTTGCGTCGAAAATTCCTGTCACTATGTCGATCCGGATAATTTGGAAGCGGACTCCGAATTAGGGGACGCCCTAGATTAGTTGGAAGTTAAGAAAACTTCACATTCTACACAGAATAAGCTTGGGCGGCTGTCCTGAATTCAGGTACAGCCACATTTTTTTGGGGATAAGAATTTTATAAGCTCCAGGTTGGGCGGCAATTGCTTTGATCTGTTCTGTGATGTCTGGGGTTAGTTCATGGAAGGTCATCGTGGGAGTTCAAGTTTTGGTTTCTAGGGTTAGATCAAGACCGCGATAGACTTGTTCAATTGGGAAACTTAAGTTAATGCTTTTGAGTTCGATGGTGTCGCCTGGTTTGTAGTTGATAATCAACCAATCCCCTGCGTCGTTTTTGTGATATAAATCCATTTCGATGCGGGTGGAACTGACTAATAGGTAAT
>JAABSJ010000360.1 GCA_011390515.1 Oscillatoria sp. | reverse complement strand
GTAACCCTGCTGTTGCAAGAAATCCAGATGCGGCAGTAGTGGCTTCGGGTTGCGAGTCCAAAAGGCGATCGCCAAGCAGTCCTCTGGTAAAAGCGAGACCCGGTACACCTTGCTGCTGATGGGGTTAAGCCAGTGACAGAACCCAGCCTGGATCCGGTTCAGGAACCATTTGGAATAGAACCCCGGAATATCCGTCCGACGACTGGCGCTAATAATCTTCATAAAGCTCACGGAGTTGAGACATACTGGTATTCTATCGGAAATTGACTAAAAAATCAACTAAAATCTCAACTTTAATCCATAACTGGTGTTTTCTTCCATACTCCTTGTAGTATCCTAAGAATGTGGCAAATTGAGTGCATAGATTTTTCTCGATATGCCCCTGCTGTTCTGGCTGATGGACTCTCTCAACCAGCGCTATGCTGTTGATCTGGTTACGTCAACCGCGTCCTACAACTCAAGGAGCCTTATGACCAACAATTCTCCATTGAACCATTATTCTTTCCATCCTCTTATTGCAGAGGTCTATACTGAGGTACATGATTGGTTGAGGAATCAGTCCAAGTTTAGCGGCTACGAAAAAATTCCATTTTATGATCCGCTCAATGACAGAACTCGACCTTTTCCCAATGCAGCTTTCCAATATTGGAAGTATTTCCCGGGCCATTATTTTAAAGTAATTTACACTCTCAATAACTTGATAAATACCGAAACTATATTGAAATGGTTTGGGTGCAATCCTCATATTTGTTTGGTAGACATTGGGTGTGGCTCTGGAGCGGTTTCAATAGCTTTTATAGAAACGATTATTCGTCTTCAACTAGAAAACAAGTTGAAAGATAAAGTTTTTTTATATTGTTTGGCGATAGATGTGAATGAAGGGACTTTAGGCATTTATAATCAATTCCTGTTAAAACTAAAAAATAAGTTTTCATTAAATGATAATATAAAAATAGAATTACAATACAAAATATTGCCAAGAAGTATTCGAGAATCTGTTTCTCCTGTAATTCAATATCTAACAGAAAAACGGGAAGATTGGAAAATCCCTTGTTTACAGCGAGTTTTCATGATAAATTCGACTGTGGTGGATCTCCTATCTCAACAATATAAGAGTGAAGAAGAAAAATATAAATCCCTTTCTGATTTAGGAGTAGACCCAGAAATCATAGCAAATAACTATCCAGAATATAGCAGGGAGTATGCCTTAGCTTATAAACAAATACTAGAAGAAGTTGCTATTGATAATCTTTCGGTAATTACCATAGGAACAAATAAAGACTTTGTGAGAGTCAAAGAAATGTCTAAGGCCCTTAGATTTGCTTTTGGCTCTAAACATCATACTGAACGAGTTTTTACTGGAGAGGAGAAAGTCTATTATGAAAATCCTTACGGAAGTTTTTTTAGAGGTAAAGGTATAAAATACAATCCTCGCCCTGTTATCTTCCCAGTTGATATTACTACTATTACCAGCGCTAGTTTGCAAAACGACCAAGATTGGAATAATGTTATAAACTTGGAAAATTTGGAACTAGCTTGGGTACGAGCACGTCATAACTTTATTAAAGAATCAATTGCTGACGAAATTGAAATTCGTCTGTTCGAGACAAACCTGGAAAGCAATCTCAGTAACTTACAAAAACAATTGGTGGCATATATTCGAGAAATTGCTAAAACTGATGATACAATTGCATATAAAATACCTAAAAACTCATCAACCACTCGACCTCGAATGTTGTCGCGAATGGAAGAAGAAATTCTCGGCACCGCAATTATTCAAAAGTTAGGCCACAAAATAGATTCATTTCAAAGTAAAAGTAGTTTTGCTTATCGATTGGCTCGAACTGATGGAAATAAAAACACAGAATATTTATATGAACGGTGGTTTGACTCGTATTTTAAGGAATTTTTACCGATAATTCGCCAATCTGCACAAAAGTATCGCGATGGAATTATAATTAAATTGGACATAAAATCTTATTATATGAATATTTTGCAACCCGAGCTTATTGAATTAGCAACCCTTGAGTTGCGAACCAAAAGTGCAAGAATTCAATGGTTGTTAAAACTCTTGCTTTCCAGAAATTTTGAAGAACATGAAGTAAACCGAGGGCTTAGTCAAGGCGGTATAGGATCAGGATTTTGGGCGAATTTATATTTATCTTCTGTAGATGCGCGCTTTGGTTCAGAAAATAAAGAATGGGATGTTAAATATTACCGTTATGCCGATGACATAATCTTACTTGTTCCAAATCCAGAAAATGCTCCCCAAGTTGTAAAAGACCTAGAAAAAGATTTAGAACAACTAGGATTAAGTTTGAATCCAGAAAAAACTCTGCTTTTTGATAAAGTTGACAAATTCCTGGAATATTATAAACCGGATAACGAATTAGATGATTTGCAAAAAAAGTTTGAAAATTTGCTTAATCCGCTTTGGAAAATGAATAGCAGTTATCGAGAGAAATTCCGACAGTATTTTTCATCAGACGAGCAGTGGAATTACTTTATCACTCTATACAACCATTGTTTAGCGTCATTGAACATTTATGTATCTGTAGATGATTTATCCAGAAAAATATATAAATATTTATTTTCTAATCCCAAAAAATATAGTAAAGTAGTTCAATTAAATTTTGCCGATTTACCCTTAACCGATGATAACTTTCATGTAGAAGAATGTTGGTTGGTCGCTTTTACCGAATTGAATTCCGAGTGGATGGAAGAAAAAAAATACATTCAGGAAAAGTGCAATGTTTTATTTATGAAAAACTTCGCAGATGTTTTCGCGGATGTTAATGAAATAAAAGACAATAAATTTGCATTAGAAAAAGCAGAAAGGAACCTTCGTTTTTCCATTAGTAAGTTGTCCATTTTAGGCTATAACGATATTAAAGATTTACTGGTTGAGTTGTTGTGTAAACGCCCTTGGGTT
>JAABSJ010000359.1 GCA_011390515.1 Oscillatoria sp. | reverse complement strand
GAAAAACGACCCAGAATTTGCCAAGAAGCTGGCGTCTGTGGCCGATTTGTATGTGAATGATGCCTTTGGGACCGCCCACCGCGCCCATGCTTCCACCGAAGGGGTGACTCATTACCTGAGTCCTGCCGTTGCGGGGTCTTTGATGGAGAAAGAACTGCAATACCTGAAAGGGGCGATCGAAGAACCTCAGCGTCCTTTGGCGGCGATTATTGGGGGTTCTAAGGTTTCTAGCAAAATTGGCGTGATTGAAACCCTGTTAGAGAAGTGTGACAAACTCCTCCTCGGTGGCGGGATGATTTTCACCTTCTTAAAGGCGCGGGGAATCAGCGTGGGGAATTCCTTGGTGGAAGATGACAAGCTAGAGTTAGCGAAGTCTTTGGAAGCGAAGGCGAAAGAACGCGGCGTGGCGATGTTATTGCCGACGGATGTGGTGATTGCGGACAAATTTAGTGCCGATGCCAATACGCAAATTGTCAGCGTGGAGAATATCCCCGATGGTTGGATGGGATTGGATATTGGTCCGGACTCGGTAAAAACCTTCCAAGAGGCCCTGGCTGATTGCAAGACGGTGATTTGGAATGGACCGATGGGTGTGTTTGAAATCGACAAATTCGCCAAAGGAACCGAGGCGATCGCCCATACTTTATCCGAACTGACCCCCAAAGGCACCACCACTATCATCGGCGGTGGCGACTCTGTGGCAGCAGTGGAAAAAGTTGGATTGGCGGATAAAATGAGCCACATTTCCACCGGAGGCGGTGCCAGCTTAGAATTGCTCGAAGGCAAGGAACTCCCCGGAGTTGCTGCCTTAGATGAAGCCTAAGTTTTGGGATAGTTAGACCGGGTTTGATACCCAGTCCTAGGGTGTAACGCTGCCTGAACAAAGGATGACTCGTTCAGGAGTTGAGTAGGGGTAATTTGATGAATTACCCCTACTTTAACCCGGGTTTTTACACCAGTCAAAGTCTATAACCCCGCACCCTAAAGGGTGGGGCTACACAGACGAAGCCCGCCTGCGCGGGCTAAGAGAGAAAATCGATTGGAGACAACTGGATTTGGTCTAATGTCATTTCAGTGCCAGCCTGACCTCTTCTTGATATAATCGAATTGATTCATCAATAATAGGATTATCCGGTAAACCCTCTTGTAGATTTGCGGTATTCCATGTTTCTTCATCGGCAGAAAGGATGGAAATAGAAAGGTTAGGGTTTTTTTGAGAAATTAAAAAAAGTTTTTTAATCACAAAATAAGAGTGACTAGCCATGAAAAATTGAATTCCAATTTTGGCTAACATCGCCAGAATGTCCAGGAATTTGGAAATTGCCGTGGGATGCAAAGCCGCCTCGGGTTCATCAATGAACACAATCGAACCCGAGTCTAAATAACCATTCTCCAGTAAAGTATCAAGAATGGAAAGTTTTTTAAATCCTTCGGCAGTCACCCCCATCGGAAATAGGTGATTCCCTGTTTTAAACTGCCAATTCCCTAACTTGCTATCATATTTTATTTTACCGTTAAAAATATCTTTCAGGCTTTGTCTGGGGTGAGCAAACTCAGCATCATTTGGGCTAATTTTGGGGAATTGTCGGAGCGCTCGGGCTAAATCTAAATAGGTATCATCAAACCCAAAAATTTTGCTTTGTTCCCGGGATTGTAAAATTAAGGATTGGAGAGAAATAATTTCTTTAGGGGGTAAAAAAACTGAGTTACTTTCCCGGGGGTGAACCTGATTTTGCAGGTGATGAATGGTTCGAGTTGTGTCTTTACCCAATTCATACAAAAACGGTTGGCCGTTAAAAGTAAGCTGGAACGATAGGGGTGCATCGGCTCCTTTCTGGACTAAATCGCCGAGTTGGTCTACTTCAAAAGTCCAGTAGAGTTTTTCCGATAAAATTTCCAAAGCACTCCTAGGCTCATTCCCTCGTTTATAGTCTTCTAGGGTTCGCATGGCAGTGTAGAGCGCTTTGAGTAAAATCGTTTTTCCGGTGCCATTTCCGCCTATAATTAAGTTAATCTGGCTGGCATGGGGACAGGTAATCTGCCGAATGGGTCCAAAGTTATTGAGTTGAAAGCTGTTGATCATCGGTCATTTTCCTCAAACGAGGGTTTTTTTATCATCAAACTGTTCTAATCTGAATATGATAGCCCTTTCTCTCTATTCTGAAGTGCTTAGTCTTCAATAGACCTCTTGCAAAAAAAAGGATTGATCCCCCAACCCCCCTTAAGAAGGGGGGCTTCAAAGAATTTTGCAAGAAGTCTAATTTTACAGGGCTGTAATCACCCGTCGATTCATCCCCCGGATTCTCGGGAAATCCTCATAATTGCTTTTGAATAAATCGTTGAACTCAAAGTTGTTCGTCCCACCATGAAGGATGCCATGAACAAGTCATATAAATTTCTCCCATTAATCATTTAATTCTACCCTAAAGTAATGATAGGGGAGAAAAATCGCCCCAATCCCCAACTAAAATCCTTCCAAATTGCGCTATAATAATCTTTTGTCATTTTCAGGGGTTAACAACGACTCCCATGCAGTTTAGAGAAATAGGGTTTGGATTGATTCATTTATCAAAACTTGGCAGTCGCCTCTCACATACTGGGACGTTTGATGAGTAAAGTTTTATTACATCAACCTTGACCATGCCCCATTCTCAAGCGTTTACTGGAGTCGGGTTAAGTTCAAAAATCCCCCAAGGGAACCCCACTGCAATCGGTCAGTCCCATCCAGGCGCTGCACCGTTCTCAACAGTCAATCATCCCACTAAACCTATCCATTCAGTGAAGTCATGAAAATAGCTCGAAATATTACCGAACTCGTCGGTCGCACGCCTTTAGTCGATTTAAACCGCATTCCTCAATCCGAAGGTTGTGTGGCTAGAATTGTGGTGAAATTAGAAGGCATGAACCCGGCTGCTTCGGTTAAGGATCGCATTGGCGTCAATATGATTA
>JAABSJ010000358.1 GCA_011390515.1 Oscillatoria sp. | reverse complement strand
CTGTGGGGGAATAGTCCACTCCCAAGGTGGCATCGCGCAGGAGACTATGAGTCGGCAAGGTGGCAGCGATATCTACTGCACCATTGGCAACCCGAGTAAATTCTTGTCCAGGGGCTACCACCACATACTGAACCGCCTCTGGGTCCCCGAATAAGGCGGTGGCGATCGCCCGACTAAAATCCACCCCCATCCCGCTAAAAGAACCATCGGCTTCCCGTTGGCTAAATCCGATCGCATCCTCGTTAACCGCCACCCTTACAAATCCGCGATTAATAATCTCTTGCAACTGAGAACCGGGGCGAGTATCACTGGCAACGGATGCTCGACCTTCCGCCGCACCAAACCGGGCATAATGCTCTAATCCGCTGGAGAATCCCCCGTTAGTAATGGCATTGGCAACATCGGGGTAATAGTCCCGATAAAAGTTCTCCGAAAACGCAATTTGCGGCGTTCTGCCTTCCTTAAATCCAAATGTTGTCCAATGATGTAACCCACTGGTAAATGAGCCATTTGTCACGGCGCGGGCCACGTCAGCGTTTTGTTGGAGGTAGGTATTTTCGTTAAAGTTAGGCAGGGCCATAATTTCGAGTGAGTTAGAGATTTTTGTAGTCAATCGGCTGAGGTGCAGAAAGATGCACCTGTCAGGTAAAAACTTGGTTCCCTTCAGAGCTTAACCCTGGGGTTACTGTTCTACCCTTCGTTTAGATAGACGTTTTAGGTAGGCTAACTGTGAGCAAATTTTTGTAAATAGATGAAGGATAGGAAATGAGTAGACCTCTTTCAAAATTCTTTAAAGCCGATTGGCGTTCTTAAGGGGGGTTGGGGGGATCAATCCTTATTCTTTAAAGCCCCCCTTCTTAAGGGGGGTTGGGGGGATCAATCCTTTTTTTTGCAAGAGGTCTAGTAAAATCTATCAGGGCTTACGGAAATTTTGAGAATCTATCTTAAATGTAGAGGCGATTCGCGAATCGCCTCTACATTTTGGGGTTAGGGAACTCCAAAAAATAAAATCTTCTAGGAGAGATCCCCCCAACCCCCCTTAAGAAGGGGGGCTTGAATAATTCGGCAAAACTTCTAATGCAGAACTTTTTCTATGGAAATCCCTTAAGGGTAGAGATTGTGTAAATCATAGCTATGCAGCTAGGTTGAAGATTAGACCTATTTTTTATTTTCATGCATGGCAAATTTTGCGATGTTTTATCCTGTAAAAAACGCAGTTATAGGGCTTCCGGGAATTATGCGGAGTAGATACTTAAAGGAGTGCGAGCATCTTGCTCGCTCTTGTCAAAAGCGAGCAAGATGTTTGTGCTGACGCACACGCTGTTGCGAACGCACTCCCAAAATGTACGGGAATAACAATGGGGAACGCTATAATTCCCGGTTTAATCCCGATAAAAATGGCAATAGCCGCCACTATCCATCCAGACTCGCCACAACAGTTCAAACCGTTTTTGGAAGTAGTTTAGGAGATAGCGAGTTAAGGTCTGATAATTTATCTCGGGCTGACTCACCTGACTTACGCCGAGGTTGAAAATCGACCCTAAATGGAGAGTTGATTCGCGAATCGCGCCTACATTTAGGACGGGTACGGTTGTGAAACTGAATCTAATGGGTAAAACTGGGTTAGGGTGAATTTGTGTGAGAATTTTATACTGTAGTCCTCCTCCTTTTGTGGAATCAGGGCCGATCGCATCGGGTAAAACTAAGGAACAGGACTTACCCATCAATCCTAAATCTGTCGGGTTGATTCGCGAATCAACCCTACATTTAAACCCGGTTTCTGTAGGGTTGATTCGTGAATCAACCTTACATTTAGACTGGGCTCTTAAATCAGGGGTAAGTTTTAAGGAAATTTGGGGAACTGCCCCTTGCCCTGGGGTGACCGATAAGGGTGGACTGGAGATATTTTCCGCTGCCTCAACTTCTGCTAAAATCGGCTGATGTTGCTCCGTGGGCCCATTTACGGGTGGAGGGGGCTGGTGAACCGGGTGTACGGGTTCGGATTGAATGGGGGTGGGCGGCGTCTTTTGCGGCGTTGGGCTTGGGTTGAGACTCCCCAGACGGGGATTTTCTTTCACTCCGAAATAATCATCGAACTGGTGACGCAAAATTTTCCGGGCATCGGAAATCCGTTTGCGGGCAGTTGAGTAAGAAATCTGTAGCGGTTCGAGGATGGCTGGATAGGATTCGTCGTTCTGATAGTAGAGAACAAAGGTCTCCCGTAACTTGGTGGGTAAGCCATCTATGGCATTTTCAAAAAAATTTTCCTGTTCACGCTGCATAGCAGCGTGAACAGGGTTTTCTGCTTTGTTAGCCCATTCCCCTTCCGGGGCGATCGCCTCGATATCCTGAACTGCTATTTTCTTTCTGTGGCGAAGGAAATCGAGGCAGAGATTTTTCGTAAGTCGTTTGACCCAGGCCCTGAAGTTCTGGATGGCAGTTACAGGGGTTGTTATCTGTTGCCACGCTTTGAGCATTGCCTGAGAAAGCAGGTCCTCTGCCTCCGTGGGGTTCCGCATATAGTGGAGGCAGTCGCGATAAAGCTCATCTTGATACTGCATCCATTGCTGCCAAAATGCTGAATCCTGCTGTGTATCAGGATTCGGGCAGCTTGAGTGGGTAAGTCTCTCAACGGCTGAAGTCATAGATTTTCTTGGGTACTCTAGTGGGAGTTATGAATCTGGGATTGATGCATCTAAAACCTGGAGTGGTGGTTACACTCAATGAGGTCTGCAATCTCTGGGGTTCGGCAACTCTCGTTACTTAAGACCCATGTTTCTATCCCGAGGGGTTTTGGGCCTTTGGAAACAGAACATTATAGGTTTGTCCTCTACCGGGAGATAGACTTATCCTAACTTTTTAGCGAGAGAAATGGCAACAGCCAAGGGTTAAAGTTTTGGTTAAGACCTCGCCTGAGTCTTCGTGGTCGTTGCTGTAGTTGTATCTAACCCAGTGAGCAAGATGTTGGCGTTACAAAATGTTCAAGGGGCAACAACCGGCGGGGGATCAATCGATTGGCGGCCTCATAGCTAA
>JAABSJ010000357.1 GCA_011390515.1 Oscillatoria sp. | reverse complement strand
TGACTCACCCCACTCCCCGTCAGCAATTCCGGTAAACTCAGGGGAGTCAGTGGGGAAGTCAAAGCGGTTGTGCCAGAGGGGGTCAAGTCTAAACTCAGCAGATGATTCTCTTGAGAAATCCGCACTCGACTCTCTCCCGGTACTGCGGCAATGGTGATATTTCCCCCGGGTGCAGAGAGGGTCCCTGCATTTAACACCGTCCCTCCCAACAGGGTTAAGTCATGACTACCTGATAACGTTAAGTTTCCTAAATTAGCGATCGCCCCCGGTTGGACGATATCAAAAGCAAATTGACTGGGAGTTCCGACCAAATTCGCCCAATTATTCTCGCCAACTGCACTAAACCAATCGTTCCCAAATCCGATTCCCGTAGCACTCGTTGCCGTAAAGGAAGCAGGCACATTTAACGCCGCATTCGGTCCAAAAAGAATCCCCGCAGGATTCATCAGAAATAAGTTAGAATTGCCGCCAGAGACTTGAATTAAGCCATTAATAATCGAGGCATTCCCCCCGGTGACTCGTCCGAGGATATTCTGAATCTCTGGGGAAGTAAGAAAATTCGCCACTTGACCCGCATCCAGGCCAAATTGTTCAAAACTATGGAATAAATTGCTATTATCCGGGGATAGAGTACCGCCGGTAATATTAAACTGATTTCCCTCGGAGGTGACTTCGGTTCCAGTCCCATCAGGGGTAGGCGTAATCGGTTGAGCGAGGATTGCCGGTGCATGAAAGACCGATACCACTGCCAATCCGACTAGGAAACCATTCAGTTTATTCATATTACCTCTGTACTGCACTCAATTGATGAAAAGCCTGAAAAACGCGATACCCCACGGGCCGATTCTGGGGATGGCCTGTAGCAATCTGCTGCATTGAAACGGGATGATTCGAGGGAAGAAAATGCTGGCAATCCAAGGGGTCCGAATTTTTCTAATCTCCAGTTTAGACAGGCAACAACTTGGGAGTGCGTAAAGCCTACGGCATAGCTCCGCTTACCGCGTAGCGTGTGCGCGTTTCACAAACATCTTGCTCGCTCTTAGGGTATTCCAACAAATAAATCATCCAAATTCGATGGTTAAGCACCTCCCAAGACTGTATTAGCCCGCGCAGGCGGGCTTTGTCCGTATAGCCCCACCCTTGAGGGTGCGGGTTTTTTGGAGATTTTATTTTATGGAGTTCCCTTATCCATAGCGAGCAAGATGCTCGCACTCCTCATCTCAAAACGTCACTCTTAGTTCAACTAAAAGCTCGACATTTCTTCTTGCGGATTATCCCGTTGTTGGATGGCATACTTGGCCATATCTTGCCATGAGGGGGTAGTTTCCGCTTGTTGAATCACCTGATTGAAGTACCTGTGCGCCGCCTCAATTTCACCAATGCGCCGATACAGTTCCCCAATCAAATAGGTAATATTTGGTTCCTCATCCCGAGGCACCAGATGTTCTGCTAGAGCTTTTTGGAAATAATTGATAGCTAACTGGCGTAAATGAGCTTCATTGGCTGTTTGTTCATCGAATGCCGCCCATGCTCCTTTCAGATATTCTTGGCCCAATTCCCAAGCATTATCCCCAGCCATTTCACGAATTTTTGCATAGAGTTCATAGCGGCGTCCTGCATTCATCTCTTCTGCTTGGCACAACGGGGTAATCACCGTACCAATTTGACTTTTGAGATTTTTATCTAATTTACCGCTGAAATCTTGACGGTAACCCGAAAACCCACAATTGGGGCAAGTATTCATCATAATGGGCAGGGGTGCATAACCCATTGTGATGCCGTGAAAATCTGTATAGCAACCAAAAGAATTGGTGCTTCCCAAAACATCAATGGTTATAGATGTTTTACAGCATGGACATTGGACTTTTTCTTGATGAACAGTGGTCATAATCATTGACTCCTTCGGTTTTCAGGATGTTGGCGCTGTCGATAAACAACAGACGCCTTAAGTTTTTGCCGAGACTGAAGATTTCCACCGGATAATCGCTTTTAATGGGGTATTCATTGACAGGAGAGGATTAGACCTCTTGCAAAATAAATACCGATTTTATCCCCCCAACCCCCTGGAGATCCCCCTCCCGTCCCCCTTAAGAAGGGGGAGGCCAGAGGAATAAATGTTTAGTTACTGGGGGGCTTAAGAGTATTTTGTAAGAAGTCTATTGACCCTCTCTTAAAAGCGACGCCGAGAAATAATATCGTTGATGATTCATGAACCGAATCAAAATCCAGACAAAATTTCCTCCAGTCTCCTTAGTTGGCAGTTGAGATGGATTATTTGCGCCATCTCCTCCGATAGAAAACCAGGAAGGATGCAAAGGGGACTGGTGGGTTGGGTCTGATGTAACGGTTAAGTAATTTTACCTCTCCAGTTGGGCTATCCCCAATCTAGTAAGCCCGGTCAATAATGTCAATAGAAAATATCTCTCTGGAAGGTTAAATCATTATAAAGAGTTTATTTGCTGAAAAGGAATATTGACAGCAACTATCAACAAGATAAAGCATATCGATAGTTGCGCCCTGACAAACCCCGCACTCCTTCAGGGTTTGGTGTTTAACAATTTTTATGTTGTTTTAAAAGGGTTGGAAAAAATACTAGCAATAGTCAGGAGTAAAAGTAGGGTGTACAGTGTACACCCTACTTTTACTCCTGAATCCGAGTACAGATATATAGCGGTTCGGTGGACTCAATATGTACTTTTCAAAGCCCCTCTCCCCCCCCTTTCAAAGGGGGGTAGGGGGGATGGAGAGGGGTTTGGGGTGAGGGTAGTACCATACACAGATGAGAACCGCTATAGCATTCCTAAATCAGTTGTAGAAGACGTCGGCGGCCCCCAACCCCTCTCCCAGAAAGGGAGAGGGGACGGGGGTGAGGTACAAATCATTTAGGATTGCTATAGAGTTACTCGTCATTAAAGTTACCCCGTTGATAGGGCTAGGTTTAAACCCTAGCCCTGTCAAGGTGGTAAATTTAATAACGAAAAATCGCTGTTTCTGGTAGGGGTTTGGTCACCAAACCCTCTTCTGCCCTAATGTTAGGGGTAGGGT
>JAABSJ010000356.1 GCA_011390515.1 Oscillatoria sp. | reverse complement strand
GAATTTCTTAGTGATTTCTGAATTAATTGCATCCGATCGCGGGTTAGGGTTTAGAATTGCCCGGGCGCAAAGGTTTGTGCAAACCGATCGCGTCTTAGTAACGATTGTGGTAATTGGGGCGATCGGCTTACTCCTAGATTTAGCCTTTAAAACCCTATCCAAACGAGTCACCCCTTGGGCGGAACATTCTCAACATTAAACTTCTTGCAAAATTCTCTCTAGCCCCCCTTCTTAAGGGGGGTTGGGGGGATCTCTCCGTTATTTTGCAAGAGGTCTATTAAACTTGAAGGTTAGGGGATGAATGGGTTAAAAATTGACCCTCATCCCCTGTGTTTGGGGAGAGGGGAGAGTTCCAGTTTCCTAGAGGCGATCGGCAGTTTCCGAAGCCCTCCAATTTTTGACAGCCTCTCTCAACACCGGATTAAGAAAGAACCTCCTGACCCCTTCCTGTTCCTGAGACTCCACAAAAAACCGCCGACTCAGGGATTGAATCAGCTTAAAACAGTCATTCGGAGAGAATTGAGTCAGGTGCAAGAGTTGCGCTAAACAAACGGTTTCTGCTTCCTGAGAAAGTTGTCCCATGACTGCCAATTCTTGAGCCGTTAAGCGATGAAACTGACCAGCTAAATCCTCTTGCAAGGGTTCACATAAAATTACCGTTTTATAAGCTAAAAAATCCGAGACTCGCCCCGCAAAAACTTCACGAATTAACCCGGCAGTTTGTACTAACCATAAGGGATTGCCTTGATAAAGATTAATCAATTCCTCCCAATGGGGTTCATCCAATAACTTATTATCCCTTAAAATCCCGGTGGCGGCTGTTCCTAAACTTCCCACAAGAAAAGAGCGAATCGGCAAATTTTCGCTTTCTAGGGTAGAAACCATCAGGGGTTTTTCCCAACTCAGCAGCATCATACAACTCTGATGATTGACTTGGGCGATCGCCTTGAAGGAATCCTGATAGTCTTCATACCCCGATTGATATTGACCCGCCAGCTTACCCCCACCAAACAACATCTGTACATCATCCAGAACAATCAAACAGCGAAACTGACGCAGATGAGCAATTAAGTCAGTTAGTTGAGTTTCCAGGGTATTAGGAACCTCAGAATCTGGAGAAAAAGCAGCCCGTAAATTAGTCAGAGTTGTACTCAGAGAAGGACAATACCGCAGACTGCGATAAATGACATAATCAAACTGAGATTTAATCTCATCAATCAAACGGAGTGCTAGGGTTGTTTTACCGATGCCATTGAGTCCGAGGAGTGCAATCAAACGGCATCTTTCCTGAATAATCCAGCGATCGAGGGTGGCGAGTTCCTCAGTTCGTCCGTAAAAATTGAAGAGTTCCGGTGCGTTGCCTAAGTCGAGATGGAGTTCGGTGGGAGTTGCCAGGGGTTGTTGCGCTTGAGTCGGCGATCGGCTATGTTCCGGACAAATATTAACGTTATTAATCCCTACAAAATTTTCTCCTTTAGCTGATGAAACATGATAAAATTTACTTCTGTTTAATAAGGCTCTAAAATTCGCTTTACTAACTTCTTTCCCTAACCCTTCCGACAGAATTTTCCAGAGGTCCGAACCCACATCTCGCACATACCCCTCACTCGCATAAGTCTCTTCCGCAATTTTGGAGTAAGTCTGACCCTCTACCGTTCCTTGGAGTATCGCCTCTTGTAGATAATCCAGATGCTTTCCCGTTTGAGCAAAAACCAGCTCATCCGCCAGATTCAACACTTCCGTGATGTCCATAATTAAACGAAGGTACTAGGGTTTGGCCTATTATATCCGATCTTTCCGACATTTCCAACATTTCCGATCCCGTTGTCTGAGAAAATCTACCATTTTTCCGACTGACAGGGGTGATGCGCTTGGTTCATACTGAGACCAAATTCAGTCTTTAAAGCATACCCTGACAACATAATGGTGTAGTTATGGCTAAAAAAAAGATGGGTGAAGTAAAAACACCAACAGATTCCCTGTACCCTTATTATTGGGATGATGCTACTGGTGAAGTATTTGTGGGCAACGAGTCTGCGGGTAAGGCGTCCTCACCTGATGAAGCTTGGCGTAAAGCTAACTATTACGCAACAACGAACAAGCAGATGAAATAATAGGAGTGTTACATTGCGTTAACGCAATGTAACACTCCCCCAAAATTGACTAGATCTGGACAAGATTAAGAAACCAGGACTGCATATTTAATATTGAGAGTTCCCCCAGACGCTTTTTGAAACACCAATTAGCCGGGTTGGATGAGTGGATGCAGGGTAAAAGATGACCAGTGTTTCACGTAATTGAACCGAAACATTTCGCTATAAAAAAGCTATTTATAGCGGTTCTAAATGAATTTGACATAAAGTTCGTCGCCCCTCTCCCTCTGGGAGAGGGGTTGGGGGTGACGGTCCATTGCCAAAATGATTTAGGGTAGCTATATCTTATTTTACCAAATTCCAGGAGTTTATACAAAAATGAACGCTGCAATTGAACAATTATTCGACAAGCATGAAAAACATATTGAAAAAGCAAGATATTACGAAGAACAAAATCAATATATTAATGCAATCAAAGAATATGCCAGCGCATTGTCGTCGTTTGCCTTAGCATTAGATTTCAGTTATAGGGATGAAAAATATCCACCTTTAGACCAAAAAATATCGGTAATGTTGAGTCTGGCCGTTGCATTGAGTAAAGTGGCAATTTGGTACTATAAAGATAAAGAACCAAGAAAAGCCTTGGTATTGGCAAACGATGCACAAGAATTATTGGATGTACTCAGGACCTATGAAAGCAATTTTGACGTTAGAGAGAGGAAATTGTTTGAATCATTATCTAATCATTCTTCATTAATCACAGAGATCCTCACGCTTAATGCTGGGGAGCTTCAATCAGATGACATGATCGATGAAAATTTTAATAAGATTAAAACAAGTTCTGAAAAAATTGGTAATCTAAGCGTATCTCTTTTACCTAGGAGAGAAACTATCAGTAGTTATACCACCAACGATAGCTGCTTTATAGCCACTGCAGCTTATTCAACTGCCATACATCCCGACCTGGACACATTTCGTCAATTCCGG
>JAABSJ010000355.1 GCA_011390515.1 Oscillatoria sp. | reverse complement strand
CGCTACCCAAGGCAATGGTCTGAGTTTATTAGGCATTTTAAAAGCCTTACCCGGGGATAATATTGTCTTTGATGCCACTTCGGCGATCGGCGTCGCCTCCCGTCTGAATCTGCCCTATTTAGAAGGGCAAATTTTGCGTTCTCGATTAGAAAGTGACCTAGAACTAGAAACCGAACCCTTCTTCGCCAGCTTCGACCCCGCCTTACCCGGTTCCCAACTGGTTTCTCAACAAACCCTGACCTTTCGCGATCGCCAGCGCAACCGGGAGATTACCACAGAAATCTATAGTGGCAATAATCCCCAAGGACCTCTAGCCGTTATTTCTCATGGATTTGCATCCAATCGCTTCTTATTAGAATATTTAGCCCAACATTTGGCATCCCACGGCATCACCGTTGTCTCCATCGAACATCCCGATACCAATGAGGCATCCGTCGCCAACCTCCCCCTCACCCTCGACCCCACGAACCTAGTTCCCGCTTCTGTCTTTTTAGATTTACCCAAAGATGTCAGTTTCATCCTCGATGAACTCGCAGAAATTAACCGCCAACCCGGTTCTTTCGCCGGTCAATTCAACACCGAACAAACCCTCGTTATCGGCCATTCTTTTGGGGGATATGCGACGTTAGCGTTAGTGGGGGGTGAGTTGAATTTAAACGAATTACGAGAGTTTTGTGAAAGCGGGCGAAAATTGGGCCGATCGCCTGGGGATTTAGTCCAATGTGCCGCCACGGAATTACCCGGCAATCGGATCACCCTGCGCGATCGCCGGATTAAACAGGCGATCGCCATCAATCCCACCGTCGGCAACCTCTTCGGAGACAACGGACTCAGTAAAATCGACATCCCAATTCTCCTCGTCGCCAGCAGTGATGATTCCTGGACCCCGGCAGTCAACCATCAATTGCGACCCTTTACCCAACTGCGCGAGCCCAAATATCTACTCACGGCGATCGGGGCCACCCATTTCAGTACCACCGACCCCGATCGCCCGAGTCTCTTAGAACGAGAAACCGCCTTACCCGACGACCCCTCTCGGGAACAGACGGAAAACCTCCGCCTATTACTGCGCGGCGTCACCTTGGCATTTGTCAAGCAGCAGACCCCAGAAGCGCGGACCTACGCCCCATTTTTAAGCGCTGCCTACGCCCAATCCTTGAGCACTGAAGAAACAGCCTTACGCCTAAATGAAACCCTCCCCACGCGCTTGGCGCGGTGGTTGGCAACCAGTGAAGCGGCCCTCGGGCGGTTGGATTGAGTCTTGACCGAGGGTCAGAAACCGGGTTTCTTACCTAAATTTTGGATAAATTACAGGATTTTGGTCAGAAACCCGGTTTCTAGCCTTTGCCAGGGGTCAGAAACCGGGTTTCTTGCCTAAATTTTGGATAAATTACAGGATTTTGGTCAGAAACCCGGTTTCTCTTCTTTGCCAGGGGTCCTGGAACGGGAGTGCGATCGCCCCTGTACGGATGCTGAACCTTCCTAAACCGATTAAACTAAAGACAATCCCTGTCTTATCCCAAATCCGGTTGTCTCAAGTCTCCGGATTAGCCCGCGCAGGCGGGCTTTGTCCGTGTAGCCCCACCCTTTAGGGTGCGGGTTTTTATAGACTTCTGTTTCAAGATTATTTTTCCCAATTATCATGAAGTATGAATACATTTTTTGCCTTCATCGTTCCCCTAATTTTTGGCATTCTCGGTTATACCGTTAGCGCCGTTAAAGTCATTAATGAAGGAAACGAAGCCTTAGTCGAACGGTTAGGCCGATTTAATCGCAAATTAAGTCCCGGTCCTAACTTAGTGTTTCCCTATGTCGAAAGTATCGTAGTCGAAGATACCACGCGGGAACAGGTTTTAGATGTCCCCCCTCAAAATGCCATTACCAAAGATAACGTTGCCATTAAATTAGATGCCGTTGTCTATTGGAAAATTATGGATTTACAAAAGGCTTATTATGAAATCAATAACATTAATTTAGCGATTAAAAACCTAGTTTTAACCACCCTGCGTTCCACCATTGGTCACATGGAATTGGAGGAAACCTTCTATTCGACCGAGGAAATTAATAGGCGGGTGTTGAAAAGTTTAGATGAAGCAACGTTTAGTTGGGGAATAAAAGTTTTGCGCGTGGAAGTGCAAGACCTTGACCCTCCCAAAACGGTTTTAGAATCAATGGAACTGCAACGGGCTTCGGAGATTCGCAAACGGGCCACAATTGTTGATGCCGAGGCCACTGCGGAGTCTGTTCAACTGATTTTACAGTTGCTGCAACCGCAGATGACGACTACCGAAGTGATGAAATATTTGCTGGCTAAACGGTATGTCGATGCCAATGAAAAATTGAGTGAGAGTTCTAACTCAAAAGTAATTTTCATGGACCCGAAGGCGTTAAATGATGCATTGTCAGACCTGATTTATATGCCCGAAATTTCCAAGCATTTAGATAACATAGAGAATCCCCCGCCTCCCGGGGGAAATCCTCCCCCGAACAGGCCGGGAAATGGCTCGAATCCGTCTTAAGTTTTGGGTCGATAAATGGCATCGGCAACCCGACAAACGTCGTGCATTTCTGCCACATCATGGATGCGGAGGATATCGGTACTGCCGGTGGCGATCGCCGCACAACAAGCAGCAGCAGTTCCCCAAACTCGTTGTTTCGGGTCCGGTTGGTTGAGCAGATGTCCGATAAAACTTTTACGAGAAGGACCGACTAACAGGGGACAGCCTAATGTTTGAAACTGGGATAGGTTTCTAATCAGGTCCAGATTTTGCTCAAAGGTTTTTGCAAACCCAATCCCCGGATCGAGAATAATCTGATGGGGTTGAATTCCGGCAGCGATCGCCTTCTGAATTTGAACGGTGAAAAATTCGGTGATGTCGCCGATTAAGTCCTGATAATCGGTGAGTTTTTGCATGGTTTCGGGAGTGCCTCGACTATGCATGAGGACGAAGGGAACGCCTAATTCTGCCACTACGGAGAACATTTCTGGGTCCCCGGTTCCCCCGGTGACATCGTTGACGATATCGGCCCCTGCTTCTATGGCAGCTTTTGCCACAGGCGATCGCGAGGTATCGATGGAAAGGGGACAGGTGGCG
>JAABSJ010000354.1 GCA_011390515.1 Oscillatoria sp. | reverse complement strand
GTTTCTCCTTCTTTTTGATGAGCAAAATCTGGAATATCTGCCGCCAGTTGGTCCATAAAATTATCGGTGTATTGACCAAAGGTTTTCGGTTGGGAGGATAAATCTTCCACACTCACGATTAACTCGGCTTCCGGTATGCGAAAGGTGACCAGGGTATGGGTGATGCTATTCCGTTTACTGTCGATTTCCCAGGAAGTGGGATAGTTGAGTTTAAGCTGATATTCGGCATTTTGATAGGCTTTAAACTCCGTTACCGGGCTGACTACCGGAGGGGGAGGTGGAAATAATATCAGTTGCACTTGGGGGACTGCTAAAACTGCCGCCGTGGTCCCGATCGCACAAAAACATAGTTCCAAAATCGCTAAGGCTTCCCCCCGTAATGCTCGTTTAACCAACAGAATGGGATGAAACCCTTGGATTTTTGTCCGTTGAGAAGAACTGGCAGAAGATGGCATGGTGGGTAGGGTGGTATTATCTAAGTTTTTAATCGCTTCTAGGGCTTCTATAGCAGAGGAATAGCGCTGGCGATAGTCATATCGGACCATTGTTTCTAACACCTCTGCCAAGGGGAGAGAGAGATTCACCAAATGCCGCCAGCAGAGTTCTCCGCTGTGGCTATCCTTGGGCAATTGGTCCGCCCGAATCCCGGTGATGAGTTCAATCATCACCATCCCCAAGGCATAAATATCGCTGCTGGGTTTGGGATTGCCTGCGGCTTGTTCACTGGGCATATATCCGGGTGTTCCGATCGCCACTGTAACACTCGTTTGTCCTTGGGAATTGACGGTGAGAGAGGCAATCTCTTTCACAGCCCCAAAATCAATCAAAAAGATTTTTCCATCCCCTCGCCGTTGCATCAGATTCGCCGGTTTAATATCCCGGTGAATGATATGCTGCTGATGGACAAATGCCAGAATTTCCAGAATTTCTGTGAGTCGGTGAATCAATTCCGATTCTGGATTTCCTGGGGGTAAAGGGTTGTGTTTCTGGAAATCTTCCCCATCAACAAAGTCCTCAACCAGATAAAACTCGCCCCTTTCTTGAAAATGTGCCAAGAGTCGAGGAATGCGATCGCAGGGATTGAGGCGGTGCAGAATTTCCGCTTCTTTATCAAACAGCCGTTTAGCGGTTTGCAAAAAAGCCGGATCTTTGGATTGAGGAAACAGGCGCTTCACCACACAGAAAGGAGTGCCGGGAATGTCTCTATCTTCTGCCAGATAGGTTTCGCCAAACCCGCCTTTTCCAAGTTTTTTCAAGATATGGTAGCGTCCGCGCAGGGTTGTGCCTAACATGGGTATCGCACCAGGGTGATGTTATTTTATTGTGCCACAATTGCGCCAATTTTGGGGACTGGTGTCATGGCTGAAGCTGTGACTGGGGCCAATAGCGGCTGAAGTGCCTGTTACTGGAGGCAGAGGGTTCCATTGGGGGTGACTTGGCTGTAGCTTTTGTCAAGAGGATGCTGGGATTCAAAGCCAGAGTTGTGGTTAGATTAAAAATAGGGCGATCGGGCAGTCTGTTCCCAGGGTGGGTAGATTGTAACTTGCTACAGGGCTGATATGGCATCAGGCTTATCAACGCCACTGTCAGGACTTCAGTCCTTTCCGAGGTTCATTCTCATAACCTCTAGCCATTTTGTCGCCCCTTTAATTGGCTTTAAAATCGATTCAATTATTTGAAAAAATAATTATATCGGTCTGGTTCTCATAAGTCCCAATTTATTGTTTAAAAACCATGACTCTATCTTCTGAGAATTCCTTACAATCTCAACCTGAAAAGCAGCCTTGGATTGCAGTAATTTTATCACAAGTCATTCCAGGTACTGGTCAAATTTACGCCGGGTATTTATTCCGAGGGCTGGTCATCTTTGCAGTTTGGATCGGAAGTGTGATAATAGCCTTTTGGTCATTATTACGGCCTGATATTAATGCGGTGATTACGTTACTCGGATTCCTGATACATTTTGCTTTAGGCTTCTGGAATCTCTTTGACGCTCACTCCTCCGCAAGAAAGAGTAATAGCCCGCAATTTGAAACGTTAAGGAAAGCCAAAAAAGACCCTTGGCTGGCTATTTTTCTTTCCCTGTTGATTCCGGGATTGGGTCATTTCTACATTAAAAAAATAGGTGTAGGAATTGTTTTTTTTATTACTACGATAGTCGTTGCCGTACTTGCCCCTGAAATATTTGTGGGAATATTGCGATTTGTGGCCGCTTTCAATGTTTATCAATTCATGAACAAGAGAAAAAAACTTTCTCAAGAGAAAGCCCCCTTACTTATTGGTTTATTCGTCATTGCTTCTCTGCTTGTATCAAGTGCAATATCTTCCATCGCCAGTTCTGCCCTTGAAGCTCGCTATATCCCCTCTGCATCTATGATACCTACCTTGCAAATCAATGATCGACTAATTGTTGATAAAATAACTTATAAATTTAATCCACCTGAACGGGGAGATATTATCTTTTTTTGGCCTACTCAAGTTCTTCGAGAACAAAATTTCAAAGACGCTTTTATCAAGCGAGTTATTGGTTTGCCCGGAGAAACAGTGGAAGTCATTGATGGACAGGTTATGATTAATAATCAACCTCTGGAAGAACCCTACATTGCTGAACCTCCCACCTATCGGTACGGACCCTCTACGGTTCCTGAAGATAATTATTTTGTGTTAGGAGATAACCGCAATAATAGCTATGATAGCCACTATTGGGGATTCGTTCCTAAAGAAAATATTTTGGGAAAAGCTCAGACAATATTTTGGCCCTTAGATAGGCGAGGGCCGATTCAATAATTGCCATAAGGGAACTCCAAAAAATAAAATGTCCAACAAACCCGCACCCTGAAGGGTGGGGCACTCGCAGACGAAGCCCGCCTGCGCGGGCTAATTAAAAGTGTTGTTGAGGTACTTAACCATCGGATTTGGATAATTTATTTGTTGGAATACCCTAACCAGGTTATCCAACCCGAATCAGGAAAACAACGGGAGAGGCGAGAATTTTCTCGTCTCTCCCTAGATCCGGTAACGACTGAAGTCGTTAGGAATAAAAATTTAATAACACAAATAAGGTATAATAAACAAATGAGTGAATATCAATGTACTTGACATTTTATTCTTGGGGTAAAAATTTATCCTGATTCGATGTCAACCTTGTTTATTTTGCT
>JAABSJ010000353.1 GCA_011390515.1 Oscillatoria sp. | reverse complement strand
AGGGTGCAGCAGTAAATCCATGAAAGAACAACAGCACTTTTTTGGTCCGGCGAGGATGGAGAAAAAAGCGCGATCGGCAATGTTCATTCAACAGAGGCAGCGCATCTTCACGGCGTTTGGAATTGCAAACAAAGTCGGCGATCGAACCACAGTAATTCAACATTTAAACACCCAGTACAGTCAGAAGGATCAAGGATATATAGCTATTTCATCCTTCTGACTCGGCAATCCTGATATAATGAAAAATCGCTGCTGAACTTTACCGCTGATATCCCGAAGCGACAATCATCGAACCAATTCCCGTATCGGTCAAAATTTCCAGCAACAGGGAGTGATTAATCCGACCATCAATAATGTGAGCTGCTCTCACCCCTTGGGCCAAACTCCGCACACAACAGGTCACCTTGGGAATCATCCCTCCAGAAACCACCCCGTTTTTCATCAGTTCCCGCGCTTGTTGAATATCCAGTTGCGCCAGCAGAGTAGAAGGGTCCGTCGGGTCCTGTAAAATCCCGGCAGTGTCCGTCATTAAGATTAATTTTTCCGCACCCAAAGCCGCAGCCAGTTCTCCGGCGACCGTATCCGCATTAATATTATACGATTGCCCCGCCTCATCTGCAGCCACACTGGAGACCACGGGAATATAGCCAGATTTGACTAAGGATTCTAAAATTTTGGGATTCACCGAACTCACTTCCCCGACAAAACCAATGCCTTCATCCCCTTGAGGACGTGCGGTGATTAAATTCCCATCCTTCCCGCACAATCCGACAGCAGAACCCCCCGCTTGATTAATCAAGGCGACAATTTCCTTGTTGACCCGGCCTACTAACACCATCTCCACCACATCCATTGTCGGCGCATCGGTGACCCGCAGACCATTTTTAAATTGGGGTTCGATTCCCAGTTTGTCCAACCAGCTATTGATTTCCGGACCGCCACCGTGGACCAGGACAGGCCGGACCCCCACACAGGCCAAAAACACCAAATCCCGCATTACTTGGTCCTTGAGGGTGCTGTCTTTCATGGCTGCACCCCCATATTTAACCACAATGGTGCGTCCAGCGAATTGCTGGATATAGGGGAGGGCTTCACTCAGCACCTTCACCCGCATTGCTTCAGTTTCTTGTTGGCTGAGTTCTTTCTCGGTCAGCATAGGTATTCCCTGAAAATAGGTCACTCCTAGCTTATGGCAATTTTTCAACCCTGAGAATCATCCGGAAAATTTGGGTTGAGGGGAATCTGCCAATTTGCTACAGGAAAGGGAGGATTTAGTTCTGATTGACACGGTGTTTGAGGATTTTGGCAATTTCCGCTAAAACTCCCGTAGCGATTTGTTCTGGGGTATCTTCAGGACCGACAATCACGCGCACATCGGCCTGGGAGTAGAGGGATTGACGTTGGTCAAGGAGCGATCGCAGTTTAGCCATTGGGTCAGGGTCTCTTAACAATGGCCGGGTGGTATCCCCTTCCAAGCGCTGATAAAGTTGCTCCACAGGAACATCCAACCACACCACCACCCCATGTTGCAAATAACTCCAGTTTTGCCGGTTCAGGATAATCCCTCCCCCCGTAGCGACAACCAGATGGGTATAGGCGCACAATTCGCTCAAAACCTTGGTTTCCAGTTCCCGAAACGCCGCCTCGCCACTTTCGGCAAAAATCTCCGGGATAGACTGACCCGCCACCTGTTCAATCAGGCGATCGGTGTCAAAATAACGATAGTCCAGTTGAGGGGCCAGAATTTGGGCAACGGTGGTTTTTCCAGACCCCATCATCCCGACGAGATAGAGATTGCATCCTTTGAGAAACTGATTCACGATGATTGCTTAAGGCAGGGCGAGGTTATTTTTACCATTCTTGGGGGTCGCAAATCAAGGGTGGGGATAGCTATCCTCGTTCCCAGGATCTGCCAATTTGTGACAACTTAGGGTATTCCAACAAATAAATCATCCAAAAACTTATGACTAAGGACCTAACAAGTCTCTTGTAGCCCGCGCCCGCTGGCTTCGTCCGCGAGTGCCCCACCCTTCAGGGTGCGGGGTTTTTGGGTATTTTATTTTTTGGACATCCCTTATGGACATGAGAAACGCTATATATAGCATTCCTAAATGATTTGTACCTCACCCGATGTCCCCTTTCCCGCTTTGGGCCGCCAACGAGAAAGGGGCCGCCGACGTCTTCCACAAGGGCACGCAAGGATTGCTATATCACTTCTCAATCAATTGCAAACTATTCATTATATTAAAAAATGTGAGATTTTTCTGATGGTGGCTAACCCTGCGCCCACTCCACCACATCCCCTCTGTAATTTCACCAATTGACTCATACATCAATTTTAAAACTTGCCGATATATCCTGATTATTACGGTTGCCAAAAAATAGTAAATAACCATTGGTTTACAAATATTAATTTAATAAATTTGTAGAGAAAGAAAAATTGCGTGATATACTGACGGCAACATTGAAAAACTCAAGGAGGTCATCAAGAAAATCAGTAAATTCTTGGAATCACTCCGCATAAAATTAAAACGGTTTTCTCTACCGTTAGATCCACTATCTAACCGCTTCACCCAAAAAATACCCCCCGGTTGGTTGATTTTAAAGGTGCGCGGTTTGAGTTGAATCGCAAAAAACCAGTTCATCCAAGTAGGTGAACCTAAATAAACTTGAAACTCTAAATAAAAGACCCTTATCTGGTCATTCCCGCGTCAGACACCGAATCCAGGGTTCTTATCTCAGATTTTCTCTGGACTTTAATGATAAGCACCTCCGGATATGTGCAACCCAGGTGTCACGCCAAATTGGGTTGATTGCACCTTTTCCACAGAATCAGAATTGACCCCGTTTTACCCCCCTAACGTAAAGTTTTGTAACAATATCCGAGATTTGGCGTAAAAACTGCATTTTCCAGCAGAGACAGTCCTAGAGAAGGTAATAGAAGGCGATCGCACCCTAACCCGAATCAGAAGGATCCCCCTAAATCCCCCTTAAAAAGGGGGACTTAACCACCCGATTCTTCCGGTCCCGAGTGGCGTTCCCAAGGGGGGCTAGGGGGGATCCACCCGAAATGGCGATCGCACCCTAACCCGAATCAGAAGGATCCCCCTAAATCCCCCTTAAAAAGGGGGACTTTACCACCCCATTCTTCCGGTCCCGAGTGGC
>JAABSJ010000352.1 GCA_011390515.1 Oscillatoria sp. | reverse complement strand
ATTGTGGCAGTGTTGCCAGAATTTCCGGGAGTGCCGGGACGGATGGAACAGGTGCTGATTAAGCCGGACCAGGATATTAGCGCGATCGTGGATTATGCTCATACGCCGGATAGTTTGGAGAATGTGCTGAAGGCGACGCGACCTTTTATTTCGGGGAAATTAATCTGTGTGTTTGGTTGCGGGGGCGATCGCGATCGCACCAAGCGTCCGATTATGGGTAAAATTGCCGCAGAATTGGCCGATGTGGTGGTGGTGACTTCAGATAATCCCCGCACAGAAGACCCGGAACAGATTTTAAAAGATGTGGCGGCAGGGATTCCGGAGAATATCTCAGCGCGAGTGATAGGCGATCGGGCGACGGCGATTCGGACTGCCATCTTGGAAGCCAAACCCGGTGATGGGGTGGTGATTGCCGGTAAGGGCCATGAAGACTATCAAATTCTCGGGACGGAAAAAATCCATTTTGATGACCGAGAACAAGCGCGCGAAGCGTTAAATCAACGGTTTGCCGCTGTGGTTTAACAGGTCCAGGGACCGGGAGAGTGAGGCGGTTCGGTTGTTTTTGGCAATAATGTAGGGAAACTTTAATTTTTGCTGCATTTTAGTAGATTCAGTTGTAGGGTGGGCAGTGCCCACCTTCTGTTCGGTGGGCAGTGCCCACCCTACTCAGGGCGAGTGATTGGGGTTGTTAAGGGGGGGAAAGGGGGATCAATCGGTTATTTTGCAAGAAGTCTACTGTTTAAAGCGCCTGGAATAGGGCGCTTTTTGCGTAGGATTACGAATGCAACATCGAGGAAGTTAACTTTAAAATAGAATTAGCCTTACTCATAAAAATAATCATCTTCCCGACTTGAGGGAAGATAATAAAGACTGAGAGGGTCTGAGGAGACCCAGGTTTCTATACCCCACTCTATCTTTTGCCCATTGAGGGATGAGATGGAGCGCGGTAATTGAACTAGGTCAATGGACTAAGGGTGCGAAGCTATCGGAAAAATTAGGGTGTTTCAATCAAATAGATGATGGCTCGGACCCTTAAAAATTGCTAGAAACCTAAACAAAATTGACGTTTAGGCTACTGTATTCATTCCCCGGTTTGTGGGGGTGATGTTAAGTTGACAACATCAACCGCCCAAGGGAAATGCATTAAGTTGCTGGCGTCGGATTTCCTGCCCTGGGGGAAGTACAGGGATTTGCCAACTCGCGGACACTTCAGAAGATGAATTTATCAACGGCTCAGGATGTGTCTCTTTATGATTGCGCCCTCAGTGCGATCGCACCGCCTCATCCCTTGCAAGTTTCCTACCCGTCTTTTAAGGGCATGGTGGGCGGTGTCTTTGACCTGCTGCTCGAACAAAAAATCCCAGCAACGTTGTGGGTGAAGCTTCCGGATTGGTGCGACTGGCAGGGAGACCTCGATCGCTATCGACATCTGCTCGGTGGAACAAATCCGGTCTATATCCTCAACCCCAAACCGGGTGAGGACACTCCAAAGACTGAGGAGGAAAACATAGAGGAGGAAGGAGGAACCGGAGGAACAAACGAGTTATATTCCCGACAGCGATACAGCTTTTTTAAACCGCGATCGCCGGATAAACAAAACAGCTTCGCTCGCCACCTCCATCGCAACAGTCCCCCCTACAGCGCTCCGCTAACCTGCGGCATTGACGAGAATTCCTTGATTAGCGATCAGGGAACGGTCCTGATGCCGACTAAAACCCCCTTACCCTTATGCTCCATTCAGTTAGTTCTCAATAGCAAACTGAACGATGAATATTTTCTGATTGTGTTGTCCCCGGAATTATCCCTGGCAATTTTAGCCAGTCCCGCGCATTCAAGGGAGGTCGAACTCCATTCCCATCGGGAATTTCGGCGAAATAAAACCCTAGTTGCCCTCTATTCCCTAGACCAACAAACGATTCAACAGGTGTTTGATGGACTGAAAGTCTCGGTGAGTAAAGGACGTTGCCGGAGTTGTCCGATTTCCGAGGAGAATCAACCCGCGAGCACGACTGATGGGAAAGTTTGCGAGAATTTACTCGAAAATTGGGACATGGCTTTTGGTCACCTGGAACTGCCTAAACCGGACCCTTTATTATTGGGACATTTATTTAGTAAGCAACTCCAGCGACTGGAACAACAGGGACAAGAATTGGCCGGAGAGGGAGAACTGGCGGCATTGCGACGACAAAATCAAGAACTGCTGGATGCCTTGGAGTTTAAAGACGAGTTTCTGAATAAAATTGGACAGGAACTCCGCACGCCGTTAACCAATATGAAAACGGCCTTGAGCTTGTTGGATTCACCCAAACTCAAACCGGCACAACGAGAGCGATATAGTGCGCTCTTGCATCAGTCTTGCGATCGCCAAAATGCCTTAATCGACGGATTCCTAGAACTGGTGCGCCTAGAAAGCGAGGTGGATAAAGCCAAAATGGAGGGCATCCGCTTAGGAGAAATTGTCCCAGGAATCGTCAGTACCTATCAGCCGATCGCCCAGGAAAAAGGGGTACTCCTCGCCTACACCCTCCGCAGCACATTACCCCCCGTAATTTGCACCCGAGAATGGCTCAAAAAAATTGTGCTGAATTTGCTGCAAAATGCCATTAAATTCACCGGGTCCGGCGGGGAAGTTTGGGTGCGTTCCAAGCAACAAGGAGATTACGTTCAACTAGAATTTCGCGACACAGGTATCGGCATTCCCCCTGGGGAAATTCCTAAAGTTTTTGAAGCCTTTTATCGGGGTCGTCAAGCCATTAATGATGATATGGAAGGAGCCGGACTGGGATTAACCATTGTCCAACAGCTTTTACTCCATTCCGGGGGTTCAATTACGGTCAAAAGCCGAGTCGGACGGGGTTCGGTGTTTACCATTTTATTACCCGTTTACGATGAAAGCGATGGGGACTGGTGAACGAATCAACCTGTTGAAACATTCCATAGAGATCCCCCCAACCCCCCTTAAGAAGGGGGGCTTTTTGGGAGCATCTCAATTTGGCCTCAAAGGGGAATTTATACGTCTTGCTCCCCCTGACCTCGTAGGGAAGGGGGCTGGGGGGTTAGGTCTCTTTACCTTCTTGATACCAAATCCGGTTGTTAAAAGTCGGTTTTCGCTTTTAGCCCGCGCAGGCGGGCTTCGTCCGTATAGCCCCAGGCTTCAGCCTGCGGGTTTTTGCAGA